>JBAYMI010000017.1:0-14249 GCA_041663625.1 Methanoregula sp. | reverse complement strand
AGCCGGTCATTCAGGAAGATGGACCGCCCCCGCCGCGCTATGGATACGGTGATCCCAAGCGGGGTATCGTCCGTGATTGAACAATCCGCGTGCACCACTAACGTTCAGCTGCATGGGGAATAAATGTTGTCAATGCAACAATTGCGCGTGACCTGTGAACCCGGTTCATTCCGGAAATTGTATAATACAATCACATCCGAACGGTTTTCAGGTAAGGTCACAGAAAATAAAAATACTGCGGCAGACCACCGGTTATCCCGGCAATACCACTCTCGCGGAACCGGGAAGGGGAGACTCCGCCAGCCGGTGGTTCACATGTCAGGGTTTGATACATCCATGGTGCTTTTTCCCCTCCTGGTATTCTTCTGTCTCTTATCCGCTTTTACTACCTGCGCCCTTGGTTTTTTTGTCTATGCCAAGAACACGAAATCCCCGGTCAACCAGCTCTTCCTTGCCAGCATGCTTGGCGGAATGTTCTGGGCGCTTGGCGAGTTTTTCCTCTGGCAGGCAGGAACCTATGACGGCACCGTCTTCTGGCTGAAAGCAAGCTCGTTCTGGCCGGTGGCCATTGCCCTGACGGTTCACTTCGTTCTTGCCTACAGCGATCACCCCCTTGCCCGGCCGGGGAAGTCGCGTCTCCTGATCGCGTGCCTGTATATCCCGGCGATAATCTTTACCCTCCTTGGCCTGTTCACGGATTCACTTTATGTCGTGGCGGACATGCCCGGTACCGGTTTCATGTACCGGCCTGCGACAGACAGCCTTCCCCACCTTGCCGTATGCGTCTTTATCATCATGGCCATGGCCGGCGCAATCCTTGCTGCGAACGCGGCATGGGTCAAAGCTACAAGCGGGAAGAAGCGGGGGCAGGTCCGGCTCCTCTTCATTGCCATCCTGACCCTCATTGTCTTTGGCTCCATCTCCGGCGTCCTCCACCCGCTGTTGGGGGTTTATACGCCCAACGTTGTCTTCATCGGGCTCTTCCTCTTCTCCCTCATCATAACCTATGCCATCAACCGGTACGGCCTTTTCCTGCTCACCCCCGAGACGGCTCTCCCGTCCATCCTCCGGACCATGCCTGACGGGTTTATTCTCATGGCCATGACCGGCCGCATCATCACGGTCAATGCATCAGCCGCCCGGATCCTCAGGGCCCGTGAAGAAGAGATGGCAGGCCAGCAGCTCTCCCGGTTTTTGCCGGTGCCGGAATGCGAAGCTGTCCTGGCCTCCATCGCGGAGCAGGGAACATTCCTGGACCTTGAATCGCTCCTTGACAAAAAAGAGAATATCGTTGTCAGCATTGCCGGTTCACCGGTCAGGGACCCGGAAGGGGAATCCGCCGGGATCGTTCTCATCATCCGGGATATCAGCAACCGGAAGAGACAGGAGCGTGCGCTGAAGGTTGCAAACGAGAAGATCTCGCTGTTGTCCCACCTGACCCGCCATGATATCAACAACCTGGTCACCGGCCTGTCCGGTTACCTGATGCTGCTGGAAGATTCCAACACTGCTTCACCGGGGAAAGAATATCTCTGCACCGCGATCGAGCTGGTGGACAAGATCACCCGGCACCTCCGCTTCTCCAGCGAGTACCTGTACATCGGGACTTACGAACCGAGCTGGCAGTCTCTGGAAACAATGGTTACCGATGCCCAAAACGATCTCCCGCAGGATAAGGTTACGATCACGCAGGAGATCTTCCCGGTGGACGTGTACACCGATACGCTCTCGGTCAAGGTGATCTACAACCTGCTGGAAAATGCCCTCCGGCACGGGGGGAATCTCACCGCGATCACCATTAAGGCTTCTGTGCAGGAGAATGGCTGGCTCGTTGTCGCGGTTGAGGATGATGGCGTGGGAATTCCCGATGCCGACAAAGAGAAGATCTTCGAGTACGGGGTGGGGAGCCATACCGGGCTTGGCCTGGCATTCGCCCGCGATATCCTTGAAGTGACCGGCATCACGATCCGTGAAACGGGAATTGCCGGGAAAGGTGCACGGTTCGAGATCCATGTCCCGCCGTCTTCGTGGCGGCGCGCCTGAACGGAGTAACGTCGGTCTCTCCGGAAATACCTGCGGATATTCTCCGGATACGATCCTTGTTATCCGTCTTTGGTTTTGGGAAGGAAACCAAACAAAAAAAAGTCCGGGTCTCTTATAATTTGAATCCCGGAGAAGAATCGAAGAGTTTCTGGTACAGCGAGCTGAACAGGGCGACATATTCTGCTGCCCGGGGTGTTGCATGGTAACTGGTTTTTTCACCCTCCTTTCCTGCCGCAAGGTATTCCCGCGCCACCAGGAATTCAAGGTATTCCTGGCCGGTCTTTGAATTGAGATCGCAGCGGTTGATGATTGCCGTGAACGTGCGGGCAGTCCTGCAATAGACCAGAATTTCCCAGTAAATTTCGTATTCCGTCCTCCTGCCGCTCATTTTTCATCCATCTCCAGTTTCTTTTTCAGGGCGCATTCTGATTCATCGATTTCGTGAAGGCGCCGGTCCCAGGTTTTAGCGAAGTTCGAGAGATAACAGGATGAGAGCAGGCTTGCGAAAGCAATCCCCCCTATGACAAGTATCGAAGGAATGAGGAGATATGCGTGCAGGGTTGGTTCTCCACCGGTCCCGATACTGTCCAAAAATTCAAGACATGCCGATATCCCGAAGACAAGGTAGCAGCCCCCGCAAAGTATACTGACAAGGATCATTGTCCGGATGGTTTTGCGGTTGTCCCGGTAGTGGGCGAACATCCGCACGATCAGGCAGGTAAGACGCTCGTCCGTGATGGTCTCGCCTTCACTCTCAAGGTTGCCTTTGATAATGACGATCCCTTCAAAGACCCTGGCAGTTGTCAGGAGCCAGCCGATCCCTAACCCAAAGATGATCATTGCAGCGGCACTAAAGAGCATCGGGAACCGGGCCATCGTCGGATCCAGGGTTAGTCCGAACACTTCGGCAACGATGTATGCCAGGCCGGACGCTATGGCAAGGCCGGCAAAGGTCAGGTTGAATACCGATACGCGTGAGAAGTGCCGGATCTCGTTTTTGAACTGGTTGAGTGCGGATTTCATGATTCACCGGCTTATCTGTATTCTGGTGTTCTGCAAATAAAGACCATGAAACAAAGATACGTATCCAAATTCGCATATCCTGTTCTGTTGCGGATGGCGAATAAGGCAGGTACTTATTTTCCCGGGCGCCCATACTCTACCACAGGTGAATGAATGTCAAAACGGGCAGTCGACATGACCTTCCAGGCGATCTATACGCTCACGGATCTCCGCGTGCTCCTCCGGGAGACCGCACCCTCCCACGATCTGGACCCGGGCCAGAAGGCACAGGCGCAGCGGCTCCTGGAGAACCTTGAACGCCAGGTAGGATCGCTGAAGCAGGAGATGCTGAAATGAAGTGCGGTAATGGTATCGAGGCCCGGCAGGTGGACGAGCTCTGCATCAACATCGATCCGATCCAGGCAGGCGGCCGGCTCACGGCCGATGCGATGAAAGCGGTTGTTGCGTACGGGGACGGGTACTCGGTCTGCGACAACTGCCGGAAGCCCAACCGCCTCGATTATATCAGCAAGCCGCCGATCGCGGAGTTCCACAAGGATGTCGCCGCGTGGCTCAACATGGACGCGGTCCGGACCGTGCCCGGCGCCCGGCGGGGATTCCAGGCAGTTGCCCAGACCTACGTGAACAAGGGAGACCCGGTGCTCCTCACCTCGCTCTCGCATTACACGGAGTTCCTGGCAGTGGAAGAGGCAGGGGGCATTGCCCGGGAAATACCGGCAAACGATCAGAAACTTGTCACGCCCGATGCAGCCGCTGCAAAGATCGAGGAGGTTAAACGAGAGTTCGGCAGGGCGCCGGTCCTTGCGTTCATCGACCATGTCGATTACCAGTTTGGCAACATGCACGATGTTGCCGGTATCGCGAAGGTGGCGCACCAGTACGATATCCCGGTAGCATACAACGGCGCCTACACGGTCGGCATCCTGCCGGTGGACGGGAAAGCGATGGGCGTGGATTTCGTTGTCGGCTCCGGCCACAAGAGCATGGCTGCCCCGGCCCCCTCCGGCATCCTTGCAGCAACGGCCGAGCGCGGGAAGGAAGTGTTCCGGACAACGGCCATTGTAGGCGATGTTACGCAGCGGAAGTTCGGGATCAAGGAGCCCGAGATGATGGGCTGCACGCTGATGGGCGCAACGCTCGTTGGCATGATGGCCTCGTTCCCGCACGTGAAGGAGCGGGTAAAACATTTCGATCGCGAGCTCGCGAACCATAAGATCGTGATGGATGCCCTGCTCTCCATCAAAGGGACGGCGTGCCTGTCCGAATATCCCCGGAAGCACACGATGACCCGGATCAATACCATCGAATCATTCGACAAGGTAGCAGAGACCCACAAGAAACGCGGGTATTATCTCTCGTCCGCGCTGGAAGAACGCGGGATCACCGGTGTGATTCCCGGCGCGACAAAGGTCTGGAAGTTCAACACGTACGGCACGACAACAAAGCAGGCCGAACATCTCGCCCGGTCGTTTGTGGAGATTGCAAAAGAGAACGGGCTGAGTGTGACGGAATAAATTACCTGCATCTTTTTCTCATTCCTGCGAACGTTCCGGATTCCGGCACGGTCACGATCGGCAGTTACCGGATCAATCCAGGATGACAATATCCGGGCCCGAGCCACCCCCGGATTTCTTTGCATTCTCAAAACAGGCCTCTGCCTCCGCGGTCCGGTTCATGTTCCGCAGGGTTGTCCCTTTCGCGTACCAGCAGAGCCCGTTCTCCGGATCCAGGGCAAGGCCCCGGTCGTAACTCTCCAGCGCTGCATCGTACTGGCTGGATAACCGGTAGTACCGGTCCGTTGCATTATCGTACCGACTGGAGATATCGTTATAATGCATTCCCCGTATGCACCATGCCGTTGCGTTCTGCGGGTCTGCGGCCACCAGCCGGTCGGCACGTGCGAGGCTCGCATTGACCCTTGCGTGAAATGCGCTGACATCCTCTGCACTCACGGGTTCATGAGAGAGGCATCCGCAAGTGAAGAGGGAAATTCCAAGAATGAAAAGAAAAAAAATATTTTTCATTAGATTTTCGTTGGTTTATTACCCGATAAATTTTGATATCCAATCGTGAACCGGGATCACGGTTAGAAGAAGGAGAGGACAGGTCCGCCCCAGGTCGAAACGCGGCTGGATCCTATACTGCCCGTAGGCAGACAGAAATTATTTTTTGATTATGTGAATGTTTTCTTTCAGGTAGCCGGCTGGCCTGGGTCTTACGACTGGTGCCGGCCACGGTTCCAACCGTGAGAGAAATAATTAATGGGAGGTACATCAGATAGGAAGGTGAGAGCCTTATGACAAGCCGTGACGAAATCCTTGATCTGCTCAAATCAATAAAGAGCGATCTTACCTCACGGTATAAAGTCCGCAGCATTGGCCTTTTTGGTTCCTTTGCCCGTAGGGAGGGACGGGCAGACAGCGATGTGGATCTTCTTGTCGATTTTTGTGAGGGCGCAGATCTCTTTGATCTCATCGAGCTTTCGGAATATCTTGAAGAAAAGATGGGAAGGCATGTGGATCTTGCTACCCCACGGGCACTCCGGCCGGAGATACGTGACGGTATTTACCGGGATGTTGTGTACGCATGAGGGAATACCGGCTCCTGCTTTCCGATATCCTCCAGGCTGCGGAAGATATCCAAACCTTTACGCAAGGGATATCACGGGAAGATTTTGTTGCTGACGAGAAGACCAGGTCTGCGGTCTTATACAAATTTGCCGTCATGGGAGAAGCAACAAAACTTTTACCGGATCAGGTACGGGAACAGTATCCTGATATTCCCTGGCGGAGTATCGCCGGGCTGCGGGACAAAGTGATTCATGGATATATCGGTGTAGATTACGAGCTCCTGTGGGAGACGATTGATAAAAAAATCCCGGTTGTCATCACGGGCCTTCGCCACATTCTTGATGCTGCTGATTGATGATATTGCTGGCAGAGAACTAAACCGGATCTTTTTTCCCCGGCCCCCGGGCTTTCACCGGGTCTTCGGGATTTCACGCAGGTAAGTGTAAGGAGTGAAGAGCATCCCTCGACGGTAATCGTCGGACGGGGCACTGTCCCGGAATAGTACCCTGGAGAGATCGTGTCGCTATCGAAGAGTCCATCTCACGTCGGAGAACCCGGGGCAGGATCCCCTCCCGACACTCCCAAATCCGGGGAATTCGGGAAAAACGGTACAATAAAGAGATTTCAGTGCCCGTTGCGAGCACCGTTTCACTTTTTCACGTCGATGATCAAAATCCGGGCTAATAGACGCTATTGGACAGGCAATCGTTTTTCAAACGGGCAATAGTAGGCTGAAATGGAGGGAAACCCCCCTTTTCACGATGGGATTTAGGGGTCCCGAAGTTGCGGGTCACCTGACCTGTCACGGGTCAGATACCTGTCACAGGTCAGGTGCATTGGACAGGTCAGTGACCTGTGACAGGTATTTTGAGAAGGCCGGAAACGCACTATCTAAGTAGGGGCTTTTGGCAGCATTCCCGTCGGCTACCGTTGGAAAGACAGGGTGATACATTCCCCTGCCGGGCGAACGGATCTGCCGGAAAATTTTCGCGTTGGCCAAGTCCGTATGAAAAAAATTTTTACAACGGATGCGTGAAATTTTTTTTACGCAGAGCAGGATTACAGAAATTTTTTCCAGAGCTCAACGAGAAAATTTGTAAAGGCCCGGCTGTTTTTATCGTAAAAGATTTTAAAAAATGTGCCGTGGGGACCGGCAGCAGGGAATATTCCGGGCCCGGGAAAATTTTCAAGCCAGGCCCTGGTGAAAAAAATTTACGTAGGGTCCGGTTGATCGGCTCGCGGATTTTGGGCAGGGGCTGAGGGGGTGATGAATATTTTTTGAGCAAGATCCGGTTGAAATTTTCCGGGCAGGGTCTGCTCAAAATTACTTCAAGCAGGGTCTGCTGAAAAATTTTCAAGCAAGGTCTGGTTGATCGGCTCGTGGATTTAAGGAGGGGCATGGGGTAGCCGCAAAACCTGTCGTTGCCGCGCCGATATCGGTTACTTCCTGAACACCGCCGATAATGGGTCTCCAGGTATCGCTTCTCCCGAGATCAAGACGGGCCATGGGTTCCCTGCAGAAGATGACCGGGACGTTATCGATTCCCTGCTTTTTTGCCTCCGTGGCAACAATGGTATAGATTGCATCCATTGTTTTTTCATCAACGGTCGTGTTCTCATAGATCCCTACGGTAACGGTCCCCAGGGCATCGTAACCATAGGACAGCACCGGACCCTCCGGGTAGGAATATTGTTTCGTAACGGAATCATCAGTTGCTTCATAGAGGTTATGCAGTTTTTTATACAGGATATCCCGCTCCGTGATGCCGGTGATATCTTTCATCGCACCTTTAGAGGCAACGTTGTGATCCTTATCATACGATGGGACCGGCCCATACGATTTGATCAGGTTTTCCGTATACCACGGTGCCTGCGAGGCGTAGATTTTTTCATCAACGATTACTCCTGATATGCTCAGCTGCTCTGCCGATACGCTTCCGGTAAGGAGGAGAAGGCAGAGAAGCGCTGAAAATATAATCCATTTTTTCATGATTCTCGCACTTCCGTTTATGTTCGAAGACACGAGTCTTCATGGGATATGGCAGGGGCCGGAATATTATGCATAAGAAAATGGAAGATTTTGATCTAACAATTTCCAAAAAGATGATGCGTATGCCGTCTCTTGTTATCTGATGCCACTAAGAAAATTTGATATAATATTTTTTTCTAATTATACTCTTATCATGGAGGACCCGGCCGAATATACCCTTGATAAATCCACTATTGGGAGCCTTTCCTCTGAAACACGGGTCCAGATACTTGCATCGCTCCATGCCCGGCAGAAGACCAATGCCGAGCTGGCAAAGGAGCTTGACCTGAAGCCCCCGACCATCCATCACCACCTCGAACAACTGAAAGTGGCCGGTCTTATTGAATCCCAGGAAGATGGCCACAAATGGATATATTACCGCCTTACGCCGTTCGGGAAAGCGCTCTTCAATCCTGACAAGAGGATGAAGGTGTCTATCGTACTGTCAACGGCTCTTACGTTTATCACCGGTCTGGTTGCGATTTGTACATTTTTTGTCCAGCCCCGGTTGAGCGTCCGGATATTCCCAGGACTTGAAGATCCGTATCTCCCGATGTTCGTGGTTGCGGTCGCGGCGGTGATAGTGCAGGTGGGAATTCTCGGGTATGTGATACGGAGGTAGTGTTCCCTGCCGGGTGAACGGATCTGCCGGAATATTTTCGCGTTGACCAAGTTAGTATAAAATAATTCGCAACGGATGCGTAATTTTTTTTACGCAGTGCGGGATTACAGAAATTTTTTTCAAGAGCTCAAGGATAAAATCTACAAATGCCCGGCTGTTTTTATTGTAAAAGAATTTTAAAACAATTACCGTTATCTTCGTGCTGTGCGAGAGACAATTGTCCGGATACGATTCCTCCCCCTTCCCGCTGATGAGGGGAGTCGCTCGGCCGTCTTCCGAGGCCTCGCTGGGCACGGAGTGTTATCACGGTTTTCGTACAGGTAAGTGCGTAGCGCAAAACCCGATAGGCGTTTTGTGCGTCGGACTTCGTATAATAAAAAAATTCGCAGTGGGGGTCGGGCCCGGAAAAATTTTCAAGCCAGGCCCTGCTGAAAAAAATTTACGTAGGGTCCGGTTGATCGGCTCGCGGATTTCAAGCAGGGGCTGAGGGGGTGATGAAAATTTTTTGAGCAGGGTCCGGTTGAAATTTTCCGGGCAGGGTCTGCTCAAAAGTACTTCAAGCAGGGTCTGCCTGAAAGCATGTTGAGCAGGGTCTGGTTAAATTCCCGGATTTTTTTACGACGGAGATCAATCTTCTTGGTTTGCGTTCAGGAAGATCCGGTTAACTTTTTGCATGCAAGGTCTGCCTGAAATTTTCCAGGCAGGGTCTGCTGAAAAAATTTCGAGCAGGGTCTGGTTGATCGATTCGCGGATTTTAAGCAGGGGCTGAGGGGGTGATGAAAATTTTTTGAGCAGGGTCCGGTTGAAATTTTCCGGGCATGGTGTGATTGTTGCGTCATCATTAACGAGCGGGTTGCCGTAGCCGGGTTCGTTCTTGATAAGAGACTGGCCGGAGGATTCGAGGAGGGGGTTAAGCGAGACTTCGTAATCGCCAACGCTCGTGGTCCGGCTCTCGAAGAGTCAGACAACGGCATTAATTGCATCCCGCTGGTACTACTGGTTCGCATCGGACCTGAACTTCATCATGAGTTATGGTCCCTCCGGGATGTCGGGCGCAGTTTCCGACCATTCGATCAGTTTCTTCTTCAGTTCCTCTTTCGAGGGCAGGTAGAGCTGGTACTGCGATGCATAGATGTTCGATTTTTCCGGAAGGGTGAGTCTGACGAGGGCATCATTCTTTGTCCGGCAGAGGATGATGCCGACCGTCGGGTTCTCATCGGGAAGTTTCACCTCGCGATCGTAATAATGCACGTACATCTGCATCTGGCCGAGGTTCTCGTGCGTGATCTTCCCGATCTTGAGGTCGATCAAGACATAACACCGGAGGAGCCGGTTGTAGAAGACGAGGTCCACAAAGTAATGATCTGCATCGAAGGTGAACCGTTTCTGCCGGGCTTCAAAGAGGAAGCCTTTCCCGAGTTCGAGCAGGAATATTTCGAGCTTGTCGATGATGGCAGATTCAAGATCACTTTCGGAGTAGTGCGTATTCTCATCAAGCCCGAGGAATTCGAGAACATAGGGATCTTTAAGCACGTCCTGCGGATTTCCGATGATCTGTCCTTTATCTGCGAGATCTTTTACCCCTTTTTTATCCCGGCTGAGTGCAAGCCGCTCGTAGATCCCGGAGTTAAACTGTCGTTTGAGTTCGGCAAGAGACCATTGGTTTTCCCGGGATTCGATCTCATAGAACCGACGCTCGTCCCGGTTCTCGATATTCATGAGGAAGAGGTAATGCGACCAGCTGAGGGTGAAGGCGGGTGTGAATTGGGCAGACAGTGTTTGCCCAATTGGAGTTTCCGTCATTGTTTTGGCCGGCAATTGCCCAGACACTGTTTGGGCAATTTGGGGTACGGTCTCACGATATTCGAGGTAAAACCGGCGCATATACTCTAAGTTACTCTTCGAAAACCCGCGCCCGAGCTCTGCGGTCAGTCTCTGTGAAAGTTCTCGTACTACTCGTTCTCCGTATTCTGCCCGTTTGCGTCCCCGCTGCTCATACTCGATAATCCTTCGGCCAATCTCGAAGTTGGTAACAACCTGCAGGGTGTTGACATTTTGTGCGGTAGTCCGGCGTGCGTTTTGCACCAGAGCGCGGATCTCGTTAACGAGCGGAGTGATTGGCTCGTCAGGCGACGGACTTTTTGATTTCACTGCTTTTCCTGCCATCAGTCCTCCCCTCACACGGTTCTGAAGTCTGCAACGCCGTGCGACTTCATGATCTCCAGTGCATTTGTCCTGAGCTGGTCGTTGCCTTTGAATCCCGCGTCAAGGCAGAGGGGTCGCGCCGGTTTTATCTCCGCCATTTTCACGATGATGTCTTTGGTGAGATTGTGCTCAAGGCAGATGAGGAGTGCATCGTCTTCAATGGAGTATCCAATTTTCCCAGCGACCTTTTTCCCGGATACGGGAGTCGTGAGCGCGAAACCGGATTTGAGATCGACGTTTGGGACTGACACGGGCATGGAGCACCTCTCTTAATGGTATTTGGTGCGGTTTAATTGCTTAAAGGATCGGATTTTAGTCGAGGCAGCACTAGAAGAGTACAAAGACCGGCTCGGCGTCCTCCAGCGTTCCCCCCCCCAAGAAGAAGATCCCCACCATGATCGTGATCGAAGGATGGAACGCGTCCGGGATCACGATGACCCCGGAATTGATTGCGAACATCTCGTAAGATTATTCCGGCAACACAGAGGCATCGCAATCCGGGGGATGCCCACGCGGCGGGGGCAGAGCCCCAAAGAGCGTCACACGGTAAATCAAATGATTTCTCCCGAGCCCGGATTTTTTAAGAGATCTCATTTTACCATTTTTTTTGTCGGCATCCAGGGGAAATTCTTATGTACCCCGCGAGGCGAAGGGAGTTCATGGAGTGCGTCCCGTGAGCAGCAGGTACCAGAACGAACCTATCGAGACCATGGAGCGGGGGGATCTCGATGCCCTGATCGAAGAGCGGATCCAGTACACCATCCGGTATGCGAACGAGCATTCGCCATTCTACCGGCACTGGTTCCGCGAGCACCGGATCGATCCTTCGACCATCCGCACCCACGACGATCTCTCCCGGCTCCCGGTAATCTCCGGTGCCGCGGTCAGGGCCAACCAGCCTCCCGCCCGGAAGGACTACGGGTTCCTGAGCGCTGCTCCCGAAGACATCTTCACCATCCACGAGACGAGCGGGACCAGCGGGACTCCGAAGAGTTTCTTCCTCACCTGGCAGGAATGGGAGCGGATGGCCGAGAAATACGCCCGTATCTTCGTGTCGCAGGGATTCGGCCGCGGGGACCGGATGGTCATCTGCGCATCCTACGGTATGAACGTTGGCGCGAACACGATGACGCTCGCAGCCCGCGATCTTGGCATCACGATAATCCCGACCGGCAAATGTACCTTCCCTATCCGGACCATCACGAACTACCGCCCCACCGGCATTGTCGGGAGCGTCTTCAAACTCATCCGCCTTGCCCGGCAGATGCAGGCCGAAGGCCTGGATCCGGAAGAGTCGGGCGTGAAGAGACTGGTTGTCGGGGGCGAGGCGTTTGCAGACGAGTCGCGGGCATACCTTGCCGGACTCTGGGGGTGCGAGGTCTTCAACACGTATGGCAGCACGGAAGGAACCATGTGCGGGGAATGCACCGCACGGCAGGGACTCCACGTGCCCGAGGACCTGGTGCACATGGACCTCTATGACCCGAACCTGAAAGAGTTCGTAAAAGAAGGCGAGTGCGGCCGGATCGTGCTCACGACCCTGCTGCCGGTCGGGGCGAAGTGCGGGATGCTGCTGATCAATTACGATACGGACGACACAACCGTTGTCGTCGGCCGCGATCGCTGTGCCTGCGGCCGGACGCACATGCGGATCTACACGCCCCAGCGCGAGGCCGAGACCTTCTGGGTCGCCGGAGTGCCCATGAACCGGGTGGATGTGGAGCGGGGTGTCTTCCAGCCGGGGAACATGGAGTACCTCACGGGCGAGTACGAGGCGTTCCTGTACGCGGGTGATGACCGGGAGAAGACGGTGATGCGGGTGAGCATGGAGTGCCGCGATCCTGCGGCCTGCGACCGCGATTCTGTTGCAGAGAATTTCAGGAGATCGTTCTTTGCCGCAAAACCGCGAATGAGGCAGCAGTCCGATCAGGGGCTCTTTGCCCTGGACTTTTACTTCACGCCGCCAAAGGGGCTCGAACTCTCCTCGCTGCCCGGCCGCCCGAAACGGCTCACTGACCGCAGGTGACGTAACCGTAAGCGGCCTCGTGCCAGCCATCCTGCGTGTTTTCCCCGGTGTACGAACATCAGAATTATTACTGGTGACAAAGAACAATCTGCATGGATTTTTTTCGCACGGTAAAGATCCAGTCGGTCCCGAAGCTGGCAGCAACGGTGCTGCTCTGCGTTCTCCTCGGCAGTCTCGGATCGCTGGTCACGATCACCGGCCCGGGCTCCTGGTATGCCTTGCTCCAGAAGCCGTTCTTCACCCCGCCCGGCTGGGTATTTGCACCCATGTGGATCACGCTCTTCGTGCTCATGGGAATCGCGCTGTATCTTGTCTGGGAATCGGGCCCCCACCGCCGCGAAGTGCAGATCGCCATCGATGTATTCGGTGTGCAGTTTGTCCTCAATGTCCTCTGGTCGTTCCTCTTCTTCGGCCTCAAGTCCCCTCTCCTCGGGCTGCTGGACATCATCATCCTCTGGTGGCTGATCCTGGCAACCATCGTGACCTTCTACCGGGTGCGGAAAGGCGCCGCATATCTCCTCCTCCCGTACCTCGCGTGGGTGAGCATTGCAACAGCGCTGAACGCCTCGATCTATTTCCTGAACATGTGACGCCCCATCCGTTTCGGGGAAGATCGCCCCTCATACATTTTTGACCAGGCCCTGCAAGGAAAGAGACCATGCGGATCGGATATCCCTGCATCAACCGGAGTATCGGATGCAGCGCCAACCGGACGTTCCGGCTGGCTTCGTACTCCGAAGAACGGCTGGCATCGACAATTGCCGGCAACATTGCCTGTCTCAAAAAGATTCTTGCATGGAACAGGGATCGCGACATCCTCTTCTTCCGCATAACCTCGGACCTGGTCCCGTTCGCGTCCCATCCGGCCTGCACGTTCCCCTGGCAGGATCGTTTCAGGAATGAACTGGCGGAAACCGGGGATTTCATCAGGCATGCAGGGATCCGGATCTCGATGCACCCGGACCAGTTCATTGTCCTCAATTCCCCGGATGAGGCAGTTGTCTCGCGAAGCATGGACGAACTTGCTTACCATGCCCGGGTGCAAGATGGGATGGGTCTTGACACAACCGCAAAGATACAACTCCATGTCGGCGGCGTGTACGGGGATGCTGCGGGAAGTATTGCACGCTTTGTCCGGACGTACGGGCGCCTCGATCCTGCCATACGCCGGCGCCTCGTGGTGGAGAACGATGACCGGCGGTTCACTGCGGCGGACTGCCTGGAGATCCACGAACAGACCGGCATCCCCGTCCTCTTTGATGTCTTCCACCATGCATGCAAAAATAATGGCGAGGATCTCCGCACGATGATACGGCTGACCGGCAACACCTGGGAAAGCGGCGATGGGATCCCCATGGTGGACTACAGCTCCCAGCACCCGGAAAAGCGTGCAGGCGGCCATGCGGATCATATCGACACGGGGGATTTTTTGAATTTTCTTGAGATCCTGCGGCCCTGCGACCGGGACATCATGCTCGAGATCAAGGACAAGGAAGCAAGCGCCCTCATCGCTATCGCTCTGGCACGGGAGAATCCGCGGTCTCGCTGACCGGAATATTTTCAGGAAAACCGGAGTTACGAAAAAATCTCCAGAAGAGAAAAACCAGAATAAATCCCTTGAAAAAATGTTAGTGGTGTATGCAAAGATTACTTCTTCTTTGCTGCTGCCTTCTTTACGGGCTTCTTTGCTTCCGGCTTCTTTGCCGCCGCCTTCTTTGCTGCTGCCATCTT
>JBAYMI010000016.1:0-14313 GCA_041663625.1 Methanoregula sp. | reverse complement strand
GCCGTCTATACGGGGTAAACCAAAGGAACAAATTTCATATAAATGTCCCCACGACCTGCTGCTGAAAATCAACACTGCAATTGAGACGGGAAAATTTGCTTCAAGGAATGATATTATCACTGCGGCGTTACGTAACTATTTCGAGAGTCGCTCTCATGATGTCAAGTCCCAGATCATCGAGTGGATGGATTCCGACGAAGGCAAAGAATACATGATCCATATGATCAAGAAAATCCTGGACACGAGGGAATAAAAAGACCAGATAAAAGCGGATTGTACCGGGATTCAATCGATAATAATTCTTAATCTTCCGGACTTGCGCCGGCTGATCCATTATTTTTTCAGTTTTTTCTCTCCCGATGCAATGCACGAACTCGGGGAAGGCCCCGGGCCGGTCACCGGGTTACGGGGGAACCGGGTCACACGGGGAGGATTCGTCTGCCCCTTCATGGCCACGTCAAAGTGATCCCTCTCACTCTTTTTTATGGGGTACTGAAACCTCAAAACCCCCGGGAAATTATCTGCCCGTAAAACGCCCCGTTTGCCAATCGGAGCCCGATTTGAAGAACCGGTTTTCTGGTACTCGCGTTTTTTTGCGAATTATAGCAGGGGGATTTTGAAATACGGTTATATTGCTGTTATTTCACTCATTTGAGGGGTATTTCTGGCTCCAAAAAACGTCTAATTGTTGCCTTTTGGTTGATCCGGGGACTGGGATCCTGGGGAAAAGGCTGGCCGGGGAAATGGCGGGGGGCCGGTTCCAGGGGATCTCCGGTTTTCATAATTTTTTGGTTATGACTTATTTTCCCGCTTTCTGTCCCATCCGGACTTTCTGGATGGTTACAAGCCCGTGCTCCAGCATCGTTTCAACTTCCGGAACAATGGCCATGATCTTCTCTTCAGTATCCACAACATCTATCACAATCGGGAGATCCAGAGACAGCTGGAGCACATCCACGGTCCGGATTTTATATTCGTGGCCATACCCGACCATGCCCCGGAAGACCGTACACCCAGGAAACCCCTTTGCCATGAAGTAATCAACCAGGAATTTGTACGCAGGTTTTTCTTTGATGCGTACAGATTCCGCGATATATATTCGTAACAGCATACCGTCAGTCAGCATAGTTTTCCCTCACATAAACAACGGAGCAAGGAGATACCCCGCGTACACACCCGCAAGGCTGCCCGCGACGTTGATGAACAGGTTGCTCATCATCGTATGATAATCATGGTCTTCAAGCATACGGAATGTCTCGAAACTGAATGTCGAGAACGTAGTGAACCCGCCCAGAGCCCCGATGCCAACCAGTGCATACAGATCACCGGGAAGTGCAGCAAAGACCACCAGAGAGAAGGCAAAACTTCCCAGGATGTTCACCAGCGCAGTCCCCGTGGGAAGCCCCCGGGCCGGTTGCAGTTTCGAGAGCTCGAACCGGAGGATCGATCCTAGTGCTCCCCCCACACCCACAAGAATAACCGGCTCCATATCAGGTCCACCGCTGGTACGAGATAATGTACCGGCCTGCAAGGACACCGGTGAGACCGAGCAGGATATTTGCCAGGATGTTTATAGTCCCGATTACTGCCCCTGCCTGAAAACTCTCGACCGCAAATCCGGAAAATGTTGTGAACGCCCCGATGACACCCACCCCAAAAAAGATACGGATCTTCCGGCTGAATTTTCCGATATAGATCGATTCATACATGAACACGCCCATGACAAAACACCCGAGAAAATTGACCATGAGCGTTCCCATAAGGGAGGGAATCTGCAGATCGATGAACCAGCGCAGGACCGCCCCGAGAAATCCTCCCGCTGCAATAAGAGCATAGGAAAAAAAATCAATTTTCATTTTGCAGTTTCACCTGTTGCAGGAAGACATGCACCATCCCGGCATACCGGGTGTAGTCAGGGGAACAACCGGATATTGTGCCAATAAAATAGGAGGTCATGATAAAAAAACAGCGGACCCCTGTCCGGGAGACACAAGGGGGTTTTTCGTTCTTCCATGTACCGCTGATGAATTCCCGGTTCAGATCGTGATCCCAAGAATCCCCAGCAGCATGAGGATCAAAACCCCGGGCAATCCCCCGATGGCACAGATCAGGATGGTTGCGATAGTGTAACCGAGATCGGGTTTTCCCACCCACTGCATGATGTGAAGGTAGTTGATGAGAAAGAGACAGATCATGCCCAGTACCGCATTTACCACGAGCACGGAGAGCCGTTTGACAAGGTACCATACGATGGCAATAATGGCGATGATGAGAATGAGGGCAACAAGAATGTTGGTCATGGTCGTACCTATTTACCAATGATATGCTGTTTATTTATTTTTACTGACGGGAGGATCAGGGATCCCACCGTCCGCGACTCCCGGGAAAGCCCGGTTATCACGTGATGGAGATCGAAGACATTCCCGGAGTACATGGCGCTCCGGATCGGGGCCTGAAACTCCCCGCCCTCCATCCAGAAGGCATTGGAGAACTCGACCGAGAACTCGCCGCTCATCGGGTTGGCCGTATGGGCGCCCACGAGGTTGTGCACGTAGAGAACCCGTTCATCGTCCACCGTCTCGCGCTTCCCGTCCACGATGAAATTGTGGTGGCCGATGGCCGGGGCTCCGCCAAATCCGCCACGGACAGCACTGGCCGTACTTTTCTTCCCGTACCGCGAGGCCGTCTTCAGGTCGTAGGCAAAGGCACACAGGACACCGTCACGGATGAGATCCAGACGCTGCGCGGGGGTCCCTTCCGCATCCCAGCGGGTACTGCCGCTCGCCCCGGGAAGGAGCGGGTCATCGTACATCGAGATCATCGGGTTGGCAACCTGTTGCGAGAGGGACTGGGCCAGCTTGGAGCGTCCCGCGTGGACACTCCGCCCGTTCAGGGCAGGGACAAAGACATTCCCGAGCAGTTCCGCGTAGGCAAGGGGGGAGAGCAGGATGTCGTAATCCCCGGTGGGGATGTCCTTGCCTTCCGCAGACTCGCAGGCAAAGAAGGTTGCACGTTCGCCCACGGCAACCGGATCGATCCGGTCCATGGACCATTCGTGGCCGAACTCGTACCCGGTTGACTGCCCGTGGATCGCTTCGAGCGAGACCGAGACGGACGTTGACCGGTCGGCATACCGGATACCATGGTTGTTGGCAAGGGTCACTTCCATGGATGAGAGGCCCGCGGAGCCCGAGGTCACGTCTGCCGGGTGCGCTGCTGCACCTTCGAGCAGCTCGTCCAGCAGGTCCCGGGCAGTACCGGGCTCGATCTGCATGCCGGCATCGAACGCAAGGGGTGTCGTATCCAGCGGTTCCGGTCCGGGCAGCCCGGTCCATTCCTGCGGGGTTGCAAACTTCCCGCTCGCCACCGCCGCCTTCAGGCACTCCCGCCACCGGCCGGGATCATTAGTGCTGGACGA
The DNA here is from genome assembly GCA_041663625.1 of Methanoregula sp. Lineage (GTDB taxonomy): Archaea > Halobacteriota > Methanomicrobia > Methanomicrobiales > Methanospirillaceae > Methanoregula. Next base: position 10,895 of record JBAYMI010000016.1, on the reverse strand, counting down.
GCCGATCTGTCCCTTGTGGATCGTGCGGATACCAAGGCCACAGTCCTGCGAGGTCGTTGCAAGGCTCACCTTCTTCTTCTTCAGGTCGGCGGAGACGCTGGTGCCCTCCACGTAGTAGACCTCGACCTCGTCAACAACCTTCTCCGCTTCCCGGATCAGTTCCTCAATCCACGCCACTGCCACCCACCACCGCATCGTTTAAGAGAATATGGGGAGCCCCGTCGCTCACCGGGACGCTCTGCCCGCCTTTCCCGCAGTATCCCGGACTCATCTTCCGGTCGTTCCCGCACAGGACGATCCCGTGCAGGGTCGTGAGGATCTCACCGGAGAGGGAGACATCCCGGACCATCTTCGTGCACTCCCCGTTCTCCACAAGGTACCCGTACTCCGCGTTGAACTGGAAGATGCCCCGGCCCGGGTCCACCTGGCCGCCCCGGGAACCCGCAAGGAAGATCCCGTTTTTGCATTCGGCAAAGATCTCATCCTTTGAAGAGTCGCCGTTCTCGATGAACGTGTTGCTCATCCGCACGAGAGGGGGTTCGCCCGGCATGCCCCGGGCATGGCCGGCAATACCATTCCCGACAGCAGCCAGCGACTCCCGGCTGTGCAGGAAGGCGTTGATCACCCCGCGCCGGATGATCTCGGTGCGGGTCACTGCCACCCCCTCGGCATCCACGGGATCGAACCCGAACCCGTGAAGGGAGGGGTCGTCGACAATCGTGAGGTTCTCGTTCCCGATCCGTTCCCCGGTCTTTCCCTTCAGGACAGAACTTCCTTCCTGGATCAGGTCGCCCTCGCTTGCATGGCCCACCGCTTCGTGGGCAAAGACCCCGGCCAGTTCCGGGTCGAGCACAGCCCGCATCTTCCCGCCTTTCGCTGCCTTGGCATCCAGCAGGGCAACAGCAAGAGTGGCGGCCTTTATCCCGGAAGTCTGCTGGTGCCGGAGATTGAAGCCGTCGATCGAATGCTCCCGCTCGGATCCCATCTGGACATTGCCGTTCCGCGACGCGACTGCAAGGACGTTGAACCCCGAGCGGCTCATCGCATAGGAATATTCATTGCCGGAGCTGTCAGAGAACCGGACCTGTTCGTTCCGCTCGATATAATTCGCCCTCCGGTTGATGACCAGGGGCAGGGTGGCGCTCTTCTCGATCTCGGCAAGGAATACGGTCTTCTCTTCAATACTGATCTCGCGGGGATCCTCTTTTACCGGAGGGACGGGCAGCTGGCCCCGTGGCGCATCACCGAGCACGACATTCTCTTCCGTGATACCGGCAAGCCGTGCTGCCTGTTCGAGCTGAGCATCGAATTTCGTGCCGGAGCACGGGGTATAGTTGTCGATCTGGAGAATCCCCCAGCCGGATCTGACGAGGACACGGAGGATCGCCTTGTTGAAAAAGGAGGTGCCGGCTGATTCCACGACACCATTATCGATATCGATATGCGTGACCTCGCCGGTCACATGGCGCAGGTCGTAATAGGATATACCGTGCATCGTATTCAGGCCACGGTCTGGTTGATTGCCGGCACTTCTGCGATCATCGCGGTCGACCTCATTGCCATCTTCTTCAGCTTGATGAGGAAGCCGTCAGAGTTCTCCGGGACGAGCGCGATCTTGAGGACATCTTCGATGTTGTCAACCGGTATGATGGTGACCATGGGCTTGAACCGCTCCTCGATGAGGACATCCCCGACATTCATGCGGGGGATGAGGACGGTCTTTATCCCGGCCTTTGCCGCCGCCTCTATCTTGTAGGTCACGCCGCCAACCGGCAGGACATCGCCACGCACCGAGAGCGAGCCGGTCATGGCAAGATCCTGCCTGACGGGTATGCCTTCAATGGCACTGACGACCGCTGTGGCGACGCTGACGGATGCCGAATCGCCCTCGACACCCATGTAGGTGCCGATGAACTGGATATGGATATCGATGTTCCGGACATCCTTGCCGGTGAATTTCTTCAGGATTGCGCTGACGTTCTTGATCGATTCCTGCGCAATCTCCTTGAGCATCCCCGTAGCAATGACCGTGCCGCTTGCACCCTGTGCCGGGGTCACTTCTGCCATAATCGGGAGGACGGAGCCGGCATCGCTGCCGGTAACGGCAAGGCCGTTCACCCGGCCGATCCGGGTGCCCTCGACAACGGTCATCTCGTATTCCCTGAGGTGGCGGGTGATCTCGTCAGAGACCTGGTCCTCGATGGACCGGGCTGTCTTCTTGGCCGTGGTCACGTGGGCTGCCGTAGTGATGGAGGCATTCTCCTGCCGGGCGATATCCCCGGCAACGCGGATCAGGCCGCCCATGTCACGGAGCTTGAGGGTCAGGTGGCCCTTGCGGTTGGAGCGCCGGCGGGCTTCCCGGATGATCTCATCGATGGCGCTCTGGTCGAAGTGCGGGATCTTCCCGTCGTTCTTGACTTCCTGCGCAATGAACCGGACATATTTCTGGCGGTTCTCCGGAGTGTCATCCATGCTCTCCGCCATATAGACCTCGTACCCGTACCCGCGGATACGGGACCGGAGCGCCGGGTGCATGCCCTGGATTGCATCAAGGTTTCCTGCTGCAACCATCACGAACCTGCAGGGCACCGGTTCCGTGCGGACCATGGCCCCGCTCGACCGCTCGCTCTGCCCGGTGATGGGAAACTCCCCTTCCTGGAGAGCGGTCAGGAGATTCTGCTGGGAGTGGGGGTCCAGCGTATTGATCTCGTCGATGAACAGGACGCCGCCGTTCGAGCGGTGAATCGCACCTGCTTCTACACGGTCGTGTGCCGGGGTCTCAAGGCCGCCACTCTGGAACGGGTCGTGCCGGACATCGCCGAGAAGGGCGCCGGCATGGGAACCGGTCCCGTCAATGAAGGGAGCGATGCTCTTGGTATCGTTCGAGACAAGGAGCTTGGGCACCATCGCCTCTTCACGGGGCGTGGAGTAGCGCAGGGCCATGAAGACAAATGCGCCGGCGATAAGTCCCATCAGGAGCTGCATGGTGATGATCGCATATCCCGCAATACCCAGCAGGAGAAGCATCAGGAGCGTCTGGCGGAACTGGGTCTTCTTCTTGGCTTCGGCCTTGTGGGCACCAACGATCTGCTTCCCGCGGCCCCCGGCCACCGTCCGGATGACCGGGTTGTTGGAATCATCGGAGTTCGGGTAGACGAGAATGTCCTGGAGCTCTTCCTTTGGCAGGAGTTCGGCCATAGCCTTCGCCAGCATCGACTTCCCGGTACCGGGGCTGCCGATCATCATGACGTGACGGCGCTGGATTGCTGCCTTCCTGATGACCTCAACGGCACGCTCCTGGCCGATTACCTGGTCGATCAGGGACGCAGGCACTTCAATCTGCGATGAGGTTGCTACTGCACTGTCCGGAGAGACTACCTCAGGAGCGGCGCTCTGCGGAGAAACCGGGACCTCCTGCGGCACATCCTGTTGAGGCTGTTCTGGTATATTTTCCATTGCGGTTTTACCCTTCCTGCCCTAAAATTTTCATATAAAATGTCTCATGATAGTTTAAGTACTTTCAGCTGATAGCAAGCCCGGAGAAGGAAGGGGGATCCGGAGCAAGTCCCCTGTCCGCTGCCGGGCGGAAAACTACAATAGGGTTTATCGTCTATCTACTTGGTTGAGAACGCCACGGTCCGGTCCCTGCCGGAACAAGGAATGATATCATGAAAGTGATTTGTACTGAACGATCCCAGGTTCTCGGTGCCCGGCTCGCACGCGTGCTCCAGGTGCCGGTTGCCAATGTATCCTTTTCCCGGTTCCCGGACGGGGAGCATTATCTTGTTGCCGGCGATCTGGACGACGAGACGGTTATCGTAGGAAGTGTCGTTGACAACGACGCACTGGTCCAGCTGATGCTGCTGATCGATGCGTGCGATTATTCCCGCATCAGGCTGGTCCTCCCCTACATGGCCTATGCCCGTCAGGATAAACAGTTCAAGAAGGGAGAGCCGCTGAGTGCCCGGGTCGTGGCAAAGGCACTCAGCCGCGGGGTTGCAGAGGTTTTCACCATAAATATCCATGACCCCATGGTGCTGGAGCACTTTTCTGCGCCGGCAAAGAACCTCTCCATTGCGCCGGACATCGGTTCATATATCAAGGATCTCCGGCTGAACAACCCGCTCATCCTGGCACCGGATGATGGCGCCCTCGCGTTTGCCCGTAATGTCGCATCCACTGGCGGGTGGGAATCTGACAATCTCGACAAGACCCGGCTCTCCGGCGTCGAGGTCCGCATGGCGCCCAAGCAGGTGTGCGTAGCGTCCCGGCCGGTGGTCATTGTCGATGATATCATCTCGACCGGCGGGACCATCGCAACCGCTGCCGGTCTGCTCTACCAGCAGGGGGCGACCGATGTCTACGCAGCATGTGCCCACGGCGTCCTCGTTGGCGGCGCATATGGCCGGCTGATGGCGGCGGGCGTCCGCGACGTTATCTGCAGCGATACGATCGAACGGGCCAGCAGCAGGGTCTCAGCCGCGGAGAGAATTGCCGGGGCGATCCGGAACCACTGATCGGACCACGTTCATATGATCTCTTTTTCATCAGCAGGTTTGCCGGTATGAGAGCAGTCCTTGATGCCAGCGTCTTTTTCACCGACTGGTATCCGGAGGGCGAGCTCTTCACAACACCCTCGGTCTGCGATGAACTCCGGGATATCCGGTCCAAAGGAAACTTCGAGAAACTCTCCGCTGCAGGGCTCACCGTCCTCTCCCCGGGCCGGGAGAGCAGGGACGCGGTTGCAGCGGCCGCCACAACGAGCCGGGATACCGGCATCATCTCGGAGACCGATCATGACCTGCTCGCCCTTGCCCGGGAACTCGGTGCTGTCCTGTACACGGATGATTTCGCCATCCAGAACGTTGCGACCGTGCTTAAGGTAGAGACGCACCCTATCTCCCAGCGCAGGGCAAAGAGGATTCACTGGAAATACCGCTGCTCGGGATGCGGGCGGTATTTCGACCACGACGGGGAGTGCCCGGTCTGCGGCGCGGCAGTGAAAAGAAAACTTAAATAAAAACTTAAATAGGTAACGGCAAATCTTTGTTCATGTCTTCGCTAGACGATCTGATTGGCAGGGCAAGGGCGCTCCTTGCGGAAGGTCACAGCCCGGGTCAGATTGCAGATGAACTCTCCCTTTCCATGGAGACCGTAACATGGCTCCTGACACAGGCCAAGGGAACGACTGCGCCAAAAGACGTCCATATCGACTGGACCGCGGTCTCCAGCCATGCTCCCCTGCTGGAAGAGACCGCACTGATGCTGCTGAACCGGTACTACCAGGATCAGACCGATGAGACAAAAGGATCGCCGGCAGCGGACGTGATCGTTGGCATTGCCCTCTCGGGCATCCCGCTTGCCACCGTGATCGCAGTCCAGGAAGCGGCCCAGCTCGCCATCTATCACCCGCAGAAGCAGAGCCAGAGCGAGAAACCAACGGGATCTATCAGCGGCAACTTTGCTTCCGTGAACGGGCAGCGGTGTATTATTGTCGACGACGTAATCACGTCAGGTAATACGATGAGAGAGGTCATCAAGTACCTCAAGAAACATAATGCAACCCCGATCGCCATCTGGGTCATCTTTGACAAGCGCGGTATCAAGGACATTGATGGCGTCCCGGTCTATTCTCTCTTCAAAATCTCCCGTATTGACTGAACATACCTTTTTTTAGGATCCAGCACAATATAATTTATATAGAAGTTCAATTCCACCTTTTACAACATCGGAGGATCTATTATGCTATCTGGACAGCCAATTATCATTTTAAAAGAAAATGTAGAGCGTAACCGGGGCAAGGAAGCCCAGCGCTCGAATATTGCGGCCGCAAAGGCAATCGCCGGCGCCGTCCGGTCAACCCTTGGTCCCCGCGGAATGGACAAGATGCTCGTCAGTTCAACAGGAGACATTGTCATCACCAATGATGGCGCAACCATCCTGAGCGAGATTGCCGTCCAGCACCCCGGCGCAAAGATGGTGATCGAGGTCGCTCACACGCAGGATGAAGAGGTCGGCGACGGGACCACCACCGCGGTCATCCTTGTCGGCGCCATGATGGAGCAGGCCGAGAGCATGCTGGAACAGGGCATCCACCCGACAGTCATCGCACAGGGATACCGCATGGGCATGGAGAAGGCGCTTGAGATCACGAACAGCCTCTCCTTCAAGGTCGATGCAACCGACCGTAAGACCCTGCTCAAGATTGCCGGAACCGCAATCACCGGAAAGTCCATCGAGCAGGTCAAGGGCAAGCTGGACGACATCATTACTGACGCAGTGATGACCGTTGCCGAGAAGGTTAACGGCAAGCTCGTTGTCGATGAAGAAGATGTCATGATCAAGAAGCAGAAGGGCCAGACCATGGACGACGCCGAGCTTATCCGCGGAGTTGTCATCGACAAGATCCGGGTCCACGACGGCATGCCCAAGAAGATCTCCAAGGCAAAGGTGGCCCTGGTCGGCACCCCCCTTGAGATCACCAAGACCCAGGTCAAGGCCAAGATCAAGATCTCCACGGCCGGACAGGTCACCGCTTTCTCCGAGCAGGAGCGCGAGGCACTCAAGAAACTCGCCGATGCGATCATCGCCAGCGGTGCAAACGTCCTCCTCTGCCAGAAAGGCATCGCGGACGCAGCCCAGTTCTATCTCGCCAAGGCCGGCATCCTGGCCATCGAGGATGTCCCTGAGAAGGACATGAAGTATGCAGCACGGGCACTCAACGGAACTATTGTTTCCAAGCCCGATGCCCTGAGTGCAAAGGATCTCGGCTCCGCTGATCTTGTTGAGGAAGACACGGACGGCAACGTCACCCGTATTTCCGGCTGCAAGAACCCCAAGACCCTCACGATCCTTCTCCGCGGTACGAGCGACTACCTGCTGGACGAACTCGAACGCGCAGTGGTTGACGGGACCCGTGTGGTCATGGATGCCATGGAAGACGGTACCTACGTGGTAGGTGGCGCAGCAGTGGAGACCGAACTGCTGATGAAGATCCGCGAGTATGCCCAGACCGTGGGTGGCCGCGTCCAGATCGCCATCGAGGCCTACGCAGCCGCATTCGAGTCCATCCCCCGGGCCCTTGCGGAGAACTCCGGCTTCAACCCGATCGACAAGCTGGTCGATCTCAAGAATGTCCACTCCAAGGGCAAGAAGAACGCAGGCCTGAATGTCTACGAGGGCAAAGTCGTGGACATGCTGGCAGAGGGCGTTATCGAGCCCCTGCGCTCAAAGCGCCAGTCCATCCAGAGCGCATCGGAGACCGCCATCATGCTCATCCGTATCGATGACATGATGATCACCCAGCAGGGTGGCAGGGCCGGCGCACCGGCCGGCATGTAATTTCCATAAAACCGATTCTTTTTTTACCCGGCGGGTTCCCCATTGACGCGTTTCTCTGTTCAGAAACCGATCGGTTCCTTATGACCCGGGACACTATCAGATAACTATTAGAGCAATCGATGAAAGAAAATAGAGAACCGGGTGCCGAGGTAGTCTAGCCCGGGAAGGCGGTAGCCTCGAAAGCTACTGGCGCTTCGCGCCTCGGGAGTTCAAATCTCCCCCTCGGCGTTCTTTTCTGGTAGTCATTTTCTGGTAGTGACCCCATTCGGCACGGATCCGGATGCCTGTTTTTCCCGTACCAGCGAACCTTCCCGAAAATTCCCAAAATAACCGCATTTACCGGGATTCTTCGCAAAAAAATCGATAAAAATTGATTTTTTGGGTTGTTGTTGTTTCAAAAGCAATAAATATGCCGTATTCATAGTATATGTTAACAACGCAATGCCGCTCCAGAAACGTGGCAGTATGCAGGATGAGTGAACAGGCATGATACGGATCAAGGAGAACAAACCCGCCATATCCGCAGACGCAAGATCGTTCCGTGCGGTGCGCAGGCTGAACCTGAATCGTACCTATATGCCGCTGAAGGTGGGTGTGATTGCAGGGTACATCCTCCTCGGCATGCTCTCAGCATCTACATCCATGTTCGGTCTCCTCATTGGTGCCGCCCTCCGCTTCTTTCTCGGAGCATCATAACAATATCCTGATCGCTTCTCTTTTCCCGTGCAGGAATGTCGTTACCCCGGGTTTCATGCAACCTGCAGGTCTGGCCAATTCACCAGCCCGACAAAAGGGAATGGGATGATCCCTCTGGCCATGATCGCGACAACGCTCATTACCGGAAAGGAGCATGGGATCGGGCTGTTACTGGAGAAGGGATCTTCAAAAAGGATGGGGGAGACTGCCCCGAATACAGGTTACTCCACGACCGTGATCGTGCCCTTCATGGTCGTGTGGATCATATCCGAATAGGTATACACGCCGACTTTGTTGAAGGTCCAGCTCCAGCTCTGTCCCGGAGAGATGAGCTGGGACTCCTTGGTATTCCCAATCTTGATGCGGTGCGTTGGATTATACCGTGTCTGATCCTCTGATGAATCCCCGTTCACCCACCGCACCTGCGAACCGACCTTGATGGTCAGCTCGGCAGGGCTGAACGCATTGTTCATGATTGTTACCGTGCTGTCCGATACCATGAGTGTTGTAACGGGGACGGGCATTGGCGTTGCGATCGTGGTATGCGGCACGGTCGTCGGTTTTACCGTCGCGGTCGGCACCGGGGTTGATGCCGGTTCTGATGAGGCCTCATCGGTACATCCGCACGCCAGCACAAGAAGTGCGGCCAGGACAAGGAGCACAAACCATTTCTGCATACGTAGTTTTCGGCGGTCGACCACAAAAAGGTGATCTGCTGAACGGGATGGGATGATGGCAGGCTACTCCGGAGCCTCCGGGGTATCCGGGAACGGTGGCGGGAGAAGCGCAAGTTCCAGCAGCGGGATCGTTTCCAGGAACTCCCCGGTATGATAACTTCCGGCAATAGCGCAGGCAGAAAAGAGGTTGTCCGGGAGCAGGCCGGCAAACTTCCAGCCATCGCGCCGGGGTACCGGAAGACGGGCATCGATCTCATCACGGGACATCCCCCGGATGGTCTCGAGCGCCGCGATGACCTTTGCACCGGCCCCGGTTTTTCCGGCACCGGTGACACGGAGCAGGAAATCCGTGGAGCTGACCTGCACCTTCCTGCCCAGGCACCGCTGGAGCAGCAGCGCAAGGACGCGGTTGAACCGGCTCCCGTGCAGGGAGTACACGACAACCTCACGCCTGCCGGGCGGGATCTTCTCCAGCACATACAGCCCGTGCCCGCTGACCCCCACCGGGATCTTTGCAAGAAGGCCGCCGATCTGCTCCTGTTCGGGCTCTCCAAGGGGCAGCACCGATCTTCCCCGCGCCCGGATCTGCCCGACCCGTTCGCAGATAAGGGCGGAAAACCCGCTCTCCCCGCTGCTTGTCCAGAACGTGCGGGACACTCCTGCACCGGACGGCACGATCACGACAAGGTTGTGCCCGTCATCGCACTTCACCATCGACCACGTCTGGCCGCCAAGGGAGATCTCTCCGGCAGTATGGCTGTTGACAAACCGGGCATCGAGTTTTCCCACGACATCGCCGTCCGGCGTCACGGCCCGGTACTCCCCGCCCCCGTTGATCACCGAATACAAATCCTTCCAGTTCGATTTCCCGAGCACCCGCTCCGCCTCGGTGCCGAACATCAGCATCTCGCCATCGGTGGCGATGTAGCCCTCCGCAATGAGATGGCGGATGATATGGTCAATGTCCTCCGGCAGGATCCCGGCAAATACCGGGTGGGAGAGGAGGTCTGATACCATCTTCCTCCGTCCAGCCCGGTGCTGGCGGTGCAGCAGGAGGAAGAACTGCTGGAGGAGCACATTGAACGGTTTTTCGAGGGGGCGCAACTTCTCGACCTTCCGGTCCATGGCGCATTCGATGATCGCACAGCTGCAGAACAGCTCGCACGCGTCTGAGAGCACCCAGGCCACGTACGCTGCCTTTCCCCGCCGCCCGCTCCTGCCCATCCGCTGGAGGAACGAGGAGACCGAGTCCGGCGGACCGACCTGCACCACGACATCGAGATCGCCGATATCGATGCCCAGTTCGAGCGTGCTCGTGCAGATGATGCAGGCCCCTCCCTGCGAGAGAAAGGCGTCCTCGGCGGACTTTCGCGTTACAGCGGAGAGCGAGGAGTGGTGGATGTGCAGGTTGCTGATCCGGCCGCGGAGGGCGGAGGCCAAGCTCTCCGCACTGCTGCGGCTGTTCACGAAGACGAGCGCCTTCCTGCCGGCAACGATACTGGCAACGGCATCAACCCGCCTCCGTTCTTCCGGCTCGACCAGGAAACTGAACTGCTTCTCCTGGGGCGGGGCCGGGACTGCCACCAGTGCCGTGCCCTGGCGATCATCCGAGAGCCAGTGCAGGATCTCTTCCGGGTTTCCCGCGGTTGCCGAGAGGCCTATCCGCTGGATCTTCCGTTTCGCCAGCTGGTCCATCCGGTCCAGCAGCACCTTGAGGTGCACGCCCCGCTCGGATTCGACAAACGCGTGCAGTTCGTCGATGATGATATAGCGCACCTGCCGCAGGTCGGCCGACAGGGTCCTCTCCTGCAGGAGCACTTCGAGCGATTCGGGGGTGATCATCAGGAAATGGGGTGGCTCGTCCTTCCACGACCGGTCGCCTTTCGGGACATCCCCGTGCCATTTCATCACGGACAGGGATGTCGGGACGCAGAAGACACGGAACCGCTCCTCCTGGTCGTTGATGAGGGCCTTCAAAGGAGAAAGATAGAGGCAGGTCACCCCGGCCCGGCCGTTCTTCAGGATATCATCCATCACCGGGATGAGAGCTGCTTCGGATTTGCCACCGGCAGTCGGTGCGATGATGAGGGCGTCATTGCCCCCGGTCACGGCCGCATATGCCTGCTCCTGCACCTCGCGCAGCTCGGACCAGTCGAGCCGCTGGGCAAGTACCTGCTGGAG
>JBAYMI010000015.1:0-14352 GCA_041663625.1 Methanoregula sp. | reverse complement strand
TGAGATCGAACGGGTCTTCGTCTTCGAGAGAGGCAATGATACGATCACGGAACGGGCCGGCGGGTGGTTCGGGGACGTGGAGCGGGTCATTGTACTGGAGAGGATCAATGCATCGCTCTTCCGCGAGCCCGAGTCCTTCCTCCAGTTCCTGATGTTCACGGAATGGAGCGAGAGCGATCGGGAGGCGCAGATCAACGAGGAGGTGGCGAAAATCCGGGGCGGGAAGGCCACTGGTGGAAGCCCGTATGCCTATCGCTCCCCGTTGCAGGATGCCGGGGAAACGCGTGCCGGCGGATCTGCATCCCGCAGCCCGGCAGGACAGGGAAATGCACAACGAAGCCGTGCGTCCCGGAATGATCCGGCGGGGGACATTGATTTCATCCCGGATGCCGATGCACCGGCACAGGCCGCTCCAGCGGGGCCGCTGTCGCGACGGAGTGCCAGCATCCCTGTTCAGGAACGCCGGCAGGAGCGCGACCGTGAAGTCCAGGACCGGTACACCAGCGTGAGAAGCGCTGAGATCGATCTCCAGGAACGCTTCGAATGTGCCCGCAGCGGGCGGGGTGAGCTCTCGAAAGGAAGGAGCGTGGAGATCCCGATCCAGGAACGCTTTGAGCACGCCCGGCAGGAACGCGAGCCCCTGTCACGGGGTAAAAGTGTCGAGATCCCTCTTGAGGAACGGTTCGGGGAGGCACACGCCGACCGCGAACCCCTCTCCCGTGGGAAGAGCGTGGATATCCCTCTCGAAGAACGGTTTGAGAATGCCCGCAGCGATCGCAAGAAGCTCTCCCAGGGCAAAAGCGCCGATATCCCCTACAGTGAACGCAGGGGCGGCGGGAACCGGTAATACTTTTCCGGGTGTGAATTTTTTTCTGGCATTGAGTGGCGAGCCAGGGCAATGCCCTTTTAACCTCAGGAACGTGAAAAAGAAGGAATTATTCGTCGCAGCGGAGCCTGCCGGCCTTGCCGATATCCTCGAGTTCCTTCTCTTCAATGAAGATCGTGACCAGTTCCTTTTTGACGCCCGTGATGCTGACCAGGGAATCGGTGAACTCTTTTACAATCCTGCGTTTCTGTTCAATCGAGAGGCCTTTCCGGCTTTTCAGAATAATGACGGGCATGGTAATACCTTGGTTCAGGTATTGTGGCGGATGGTATTAACCGAATTCGATCAATGTCCCGGACGTTCCGGAAACCGGACTGTGTCCCCCTTCCGGTGGCATCCGGCGATACGGGCACGCAGGGTACCCCATTTTGTCAAAACCGGGTCTGCCCGTATCGAATCCCAATAGCCTCACAAGTCCTGCAAAATCGTCAGTTTTCCCTTTTCAAAATTTATTCAGCCAAGCCCATCTCCCCGTACGTTCAATGCTGGTAGGTCAAAGGGGCCCCGATGACACACAAACGAATGGAGAAACAAAACCATGACAAAAAAATCTTCAGACGATGAAGTGAAGAAAAGTCCGGGCCCTGCCGGGTCCGGTGAACCGGGAACCGGCCCGGAATCCCCGGCAGCAAAAGAAGAACGAATGGTCCTGCGCAGAAGTCTCGCGCCGCGGCTCGTTGAACGGGCCACGGCCCTGCGAGGGCAGAGTATCGCCCGGCCACAGGAGCCGAAGAGCGTGCGCCGGCGCCGGACCCGTATGGACCTCTATGCGAAAGACGCCGAGATCCCGTACGTGAAGTTCGAGATCCTGTTCCGCGATCTTGTCTGCTCCCTGATGGAGAGGCAGGACCGGATGAACGAAGAGATCTTTTACCGGATCAATGATCTCCGCTACCGGCTCGAAGATCCCGAAGAAAAACATTCGGCTGCCGGAGGCGCGTCATGACCCGGGGCCGGCGCCCGCGCAATGCGATCGATGAAGCAGTTGAGATCGCCGGGAGGCGCGGGAACGCGGAGCTGGTGGCCGGCAAGCGGTACCAAGCATTCGATTTCATCATCATCGAACCGGATGGCCGGGTTGTGTTCGTGAAAGTGAAACGTTCGCAGGTTTCGTTCACGTACCCGCTCGACATCCTGCACCGGTACCAGCGCGAGATTGCGAGCCTTCATCGCGTGGCCCTGACACGCGTGACCGCCCGGGAGTTCTGGGTCCGGTCACCGGACGGGACCTGGCAGTTCTTCCTGGTCCGGCACAATTCCGTGCTGGAGATCCGGGCCGACGGGATGTATATCCCGCGGGAAAGCATTCCGGTGAGGACTGCTGACCTGTCCGGGACTACTGCTGACGGAGGCGATGAGGAATGATATCTTCGAAGAATTCTTACGGATTCTCCTCCTCACGGTCTTATGACCTTTCGGATGTCGTAGAACCTGAAACAATCCTCCTTTTAACACTCCTTATGAGAGTATCCCGGAAGTATCGATCCGGGCCCGTAAAGGGCTCCGATTCTGTCCTTTTTGATAAACTTCTGCAAAAACGGGTACACTTTTGCTTAGTGTTTCTGGAATACGCCTTCTCCATTGTATTCAGGCCAAACGGGGCATTTTGCGTGGCGCTGTAAAACGCTAATGTACGCTAATGGGAAGTAAAAGTCAAGGGGGGTGGGGGGTAGGAGGGTTGGTACGGAAAAAACAGGGTTTTTCCGGATGTCCGATATAACCATCCGGGAATACCTGACCGGAGACTGCTTCATCCCCTTAAGGATGAAGCACGAGAAGACAGCAGGTCTTCGAAGACGTAGTCTTCGACTTGTCCGGATCTATCCGATCCTCACTTGGTGAAAGGAAGGGGGATTTTGAGCTCATCCTGAATCATATTGATTGTCTCGTTCGAAAGTTGGACCGGGACCAATCATTTTTTCTTGGTAGTTTCAATAGATCTTTTTCGTTTCGGGAACTCGATCTCTATAGGCTCATTCCCGAAAAAGCCATACGAATCCAAATCCTTGATCTCAAGGAAGTATGGTTTTTTCTTTGATGCCTGTGCATCTATGGCCGGGGTTATGAACCGGGCGAATTCCCGGATGAAATCCTCATGGCTGAACCCTTCCGCCTCGATAACCCGCTTCCATTTGTCCTCAAGAGAGAGGATACCCTGAAAAGTTACCATCAGGTACATCGAGATCAGGAACGGGTTGAGGTCATTCCGGATCGTCCCGTCATCGATACCCTCCTGGATCGCATTCCGCAGGATCATCCGGCAGGTCTGGCACTCCTTCCGGAACTCTGCGGCGCACGGGTTCTCTTCGGAATAATCCCTGTTGGAATAGAACTTTGTCAGGGGGCCATAATCCGGATGTTCCCGGGTGAACCTGTAATAGGCATGACCCATCAGGGCGATCTTGGTCATCCCCGGGACCTGCGTCTCCGCACATTCGGTATATTTTCGGCGCAGGATCCGGATCCCCCTGAGAACAACTCCAGCCAGGAGATCATCCTTGTTCTTGAAATACAGGTATAGCGTTGCCTTGTTGAGTTCCACAGTATCGGCAATGGCGTCCATCGACACCTTGTCATAACCATGGGAGAAGAAGAGCGTCTCGGCAGCATCGAGGATCTCCTTTCTCCGTTGCTCCTTCTCCCGTTTCTTTCGTTCAGAGATCCCCATACCATCACCCGGCCGGCAACCAGTAGTTGTACAATAACCGGGAGTTGCCGGGATTAAAGGATTTGGCAGGATCCCTGTGCCGGGCGGCCATCCTATACTTCCGCATGGCAGAAACTGAGCAGCCCCTTTGTCCCCGTACCCGGGAATTTCTCGGGAAACAACGATTCCAGGAATTCCCGGTTCGAGACATTTCTGATGATCCGGTACCCGAACCCTGAAAGGAATGCCTCCGCCCCTTCCTTTGGCATGCCAAACAGGAACGGTTCCCCGACCGCTGCAACGTGGCGCCGGATATTCTGTGTGATCGCGGAGGTATGGGTCCCGTCCACTACGGACTGGTCGTGGTAATCGAACAGAATGCTGCTTCCGGGCTCTGCCTCGCGGGCGGTCTCCCCTAACAGGTCCCGGACCCGGGGCGGGGGGAGGTAATAGAGGAGCCCTTCCATCACAAAGATCGCCTTTTGCGTGCGATCGAATCCGGCACCAATAAGAGCGGTAAAAATATTGCTGGTCGCAAGATCGAGCGGGAGGAACGTGACATGGGGGGGCAGCGAACCGAAGATCTGTACGACCGTTGCCTTTTTTACTTCCTGGAGTTCCGCCCGATCGATTTCAAAAACCCGGGCCTGCCGGATCCCTTCGATGCGGTACGCCCGCGAGTCGTAACCGGCTCCGAGGATAACCACCTGTCGGATTCCCTCTGAAATCTTTTTTCTGACCGTGTCGTCAAAGAACCGGACCCGGGATGCGATCGAGTTCCGCTGCCCGGGAAATTCCCGGTCGTAGGCAGCCCGGTTCGCTTCCTGCTGCTCAGGCGGCATGTCCCTGAAATGGGCGAGGATTTCCGGCCGGATAAACCGGACCGCGTACGGATCGTAACAGATCCGTTCTCCCTCCGGCTTTGCTGATTCTGTTGCCCGGATCAGGGCCACGCCTTCTGCGGTCACGCTCCCGGCATGGCGCTTCTTCATGAGTTCTTCGTAGTTCTGCATTGTTTTCTCTGATTGTTTCATTGCATCTTCTCCATGACCTGGAATGATTATTCCGACGGCTGCCCCGGTATCAGGTCGAAATTCACATACCCTTTCTTGTAGGCCTTCGGGAAAAACTCGATAACTTTCGGTGGCGAAATCCAGCGGATCCCGTACCTCCCTGAAATAAACTCCCGGTGCCGAGATGGATACAAACGATGTTGCGATACCATTCCTGTCCATGAGTTCAAGCGTCTCTGCAACATCCCAGTGCGGGAGATTCCTTCCCAGATCTGTATTTATTTCGATCTTCGCTAAGGATTCAATATATTCCCCGGGGATGATGTGATGGTGCACGTCAATAATTCCTTGTGTGTCCTGCATAGTCAGTCACCGTTTCCGCGGGTCTTGGAATACCCACGTATCTAAATGGTCTTTACCGCACTGAGGGCAACTTGTTGTATACCAGGAATACGATGTCCCGCATCCGGGGCATTCCCATCGTTTTTTCTGTTCATTGAGCCATTGCTCAACCCCGTCTTTTCTGATCTTCTCAAGATTATCCGGGGCGTTTTTCACATGAGGCACCATTTTCTGAATATCTGCATTCAGGAGAGATTCATCAAAAAAACCGCATGGATATTCGTTACATTCATTGCAGTGCTCGATCTTTTTTTCAATCGCACAGGATCGTATCTTACAATGCCTGCAATTAACGAACAGAGTCCCGGTTTTGCATCCGTGGCATTTTAACTGCAGAGACTCACTATCCGGCGGATCAATGCCCCTTGACTGAAGAGATGATCTTAATATCGGTTCAGTCCAAAAAGAGGCAAGTGCGTCTTTCCTGCCAGTTCTGCACGCCATCATAATCGAACATGCACCGCAGTATAATCCACAATAGGTGTCAAAATTAAAATCCTTCAATGTGCCTTCCTCCTTGTGCGTCATGATTTCACAACACCCCCGGCACCAGCCGGTCTCCGGCCCGGTAAACCGGCTCCCCGTTCCGCCAGGTCTCAGCCACCCGGGGCGGATGAGCCGGATCGAGTTCTCCTTCAAGGATCACAAGATCGGCAACGAGCCCTTCTTTGAGCATCCCCCGCTCGTTCTCCTGTCCGCCGGCCCATGCCCCGCCAGATGTATACATCCGGAACCATTCTTCAAACGGGAGGATCTGGTCAGGGAAGATGGTGACGCCATCACCTTTGCTCATGGTCGCGCCCATCACCGAGCATTTGATCGGATCGCGGGCGTCCATGAACCCGCCCGGGTCATCGCTGCTCGCTGAAACCACAACGCCGGTACGGGAAAGATCCCTGTAGGCAAACCATTTTGCTTCCTCAACAGGGGCACGCTTCATCTTCTCCCCCCGTATGAGAAACTGGGGCTGGATCGAGACACACCCTTTCATGCCTGCGAGTCGCTGGATCTGGTTGTCGGACAGGAGGGTCACGTGTTCGAGCCGGGGCCGGAGGACAAGACCGGCGGGGGCTTTCCCGGCTGCCCGATCATAGGCGTCGAGCACGGCATCTGTCGTGGCGTTCCCGAACGAGTGAATACAGGTCTGGAACCCGAGGCGGGTTGCCGTACATAATGCATCGGTGAAATCATCCCGGTATTTCCCGCTGCGGAATACCTGGCCCCGCATCTTCATGGCAAACGCGACCGTCTCTGCGGTTGCACCATCAGCAAAAAGTTTTACCGGGCCGGTCCTGAGCTGTTCATCGCCCGCTTCGGGCACAGTGCCGGAGAGCCGTGCTCCGACATCATTGTCAAGCACGCTCATACCGTGCGGCATCATCAGGACCGAGACGGGCAGCCTCCCCTCATTATACAGGAGACGATAGGCGGCTTCGGCAGCCGGCGTAACGCCGGGATCGTGGACCGCGGTGATCCCAAGCGGCAGGAGCTCGCGGGCCCGGGCCTCGATGAGGTTGGCATGCCGCCGGGTATCTGCTGCCATGATCTCCTGAAAAACCGGGGACTGAGCCTGCTCTATCAGGATGCCGGTGGGGATTCCCTGCGGGTCGCGCTTGATGATACCGCAGCGGGGGTCAGGAGTAGATGGCCCGATGCCCAGGAGATCCAGTGCCCGGCTGTTCACTACGGATTTATGAAACGTGGTCTGGATGAGGACTACCGGGCGATCCGGGTAGCGGACGTCCAGGTCTTCCCGTATCAGATCGATACCATCGGTCTGCGCATCATACCAGCCAAACCCGACAAGCCAGCCGGTGTCGGGATTTTTTTTCGCGTGCTCAGCCAGTGCTGCAAAGACTGCATCCCGGGTTGTGAGGGAAATAAGGTTTGCCCATTCCGGGAAGAAGCAGGCAAAGGAGGAGAGGTGATTATGGGAATCGATGAACGCCGGGATCAGGGTCCGGCCCGCCAGATCCTGTAATTTGATCCCCGGGTAGTCATGGAGGATCGATTCGTCCCCCACCCCTGCAATCCTGCCTCCCTGAATTACCACCGTCTTTGCAGCGGATTTTTCAGGATCCATGGTCAGGATTTTTCCGTTCGTGAAAGCAATCACTGGTTTTGTTGTATGGTTTTTTGTTGACATAGTAATGTTCCGTAAAAAACTCGTTTTACCATATTCCCGGCACGAGCCGGTATCGGACCTGCCCTGCATATTCCCGGTATCCGGTCAATTCTTCCCGAAGTGTCCGGTCCTCAAGGGCCGTTCTCCAGATAATCAGTCCTGCGGTGATAAGTGCCGGGATCACCGCCCAGAGTGAGCCAAGCACGAGAGGCTGGGCAAGCCCATTGATAAAAATGCCGAGGTACCCGGGGTGTCGGACGAATCGGTAGGGGCCGGTGATCACCGGGTAGTGCCCCCTTTCTTCCTGGATCCTGGCGATTGTCGAGAAGAACCGGTTCGAGATCATCGCCCATGAGAAGAGACAGTATCCGGCGATACATGCAATGAACGCGGCTGCCTGGACCGGAAATGCTATCGGCCCGGTCCAACCGAACCGGAAGTCGAGGCCTGCTACGAAGAGCGACAGGAGCCCGGTGAGGTGCAGCACCAGGACCAGTTTTTTGTCATACTCTTTTGCCCCGGGCTGCTCCCTTGTGCGCTCCATGACAAGATCCGTGTGGCAGGTGGCTGATACAACGGCTGTTGAGACAAATAACATGCCGAGGATAAACCATGCGGCAGGCCAGGCCAGGGTGCCGGAGGCGATGAAGAGGATGACACCCGTGATAGGGAGGGGGATAAGTCCATAGAGGAATCCCCGAAGCCGGAGGCGTCCTTCGCCGGGGATCGCTGCCTCACCCGGAATGTCAGGCGATGTCACAGGGATCCCCTCAGGCAACCGGGTACTTCACCGGCATCCTGATGGAGTTTCTTCACCATCTCCTCAAAGAGCCGGTTACTGTTTTGCTGGTATGTGTCTCGCGGGACGAGCGGGCGGCTGATCGTTTCAATGAGTGAGGGGGAGATCCTGCCATCCCGTACCATCTGTTGTCCTGCCTCACGAGCGGCATCGGGAATGTCCTGGACCGGTGCTCCACTTGCGATCATCCCCCGTAAGGATGGCGCATGGGGGCGGAGAAGGGCACCGGAAAATTCTGTCGCAAAATTTTTTGCAAAATCCTGCATGTGGGCAACAAGGACATCGAAATTATCCAGTTCCCAGAACCCGCACGAAGAGACGAGGATTACCCGGCGCTGTTTTGGTTCTTTGAGCGGATGACGTTGGTGGTCATTGTGCGTTTCGATGAAGATCTTCAGGAGGGGAACCATACGGTCCATCAGTGTCTTCATCGGTCCGGTGACGCCGCCAATGTACAGGGGGGATGCAATCACAAGGATATCTGCGTCCCGTATTTTTGGGATGAGGGTATCCATGTCATCGCGGTGGATGCATCTCCCGTCCGGCCGGATCATGCAGGAGAGGTCTCCCGTACAGGGATTGATCGTGAGATCTTCGGTATACACAATCCCGACCACGGCACCGGCTTCTTTCATCCCTTCAAGGAATGGAGTGAGGATAAGGGCGGTGTTCCCCTTATCTTTATGAGGGCTTGCGTTGATGGCAAGGACTGTTGTGCTTCTGTTCAGTCCTGATGGTTTCGGTTCGTTTTTCTTTTGAGTGTTCTTGTTATCCATCGGAATCACTTCACAGTGATTACTTTTGGTTAAATTATAACTATCGGTTAGTTTGTAACCAACAGTATTAATCGTGAATAATCCCGGGATTCATCCCGCACCGGTCGTTTCCTTCATAAGGCATGATGCGAATCTCCTCCGGTCCGGATCTCCCGGATCCTTTCATCTCTTCATCGGCTGCTCCCGATCTGTCAGGAATAAAAAAGGGGTCCGGATTATTTCCGGACATTGCCGGTAATGGTATCCGGTTCAAGCGCCTGATCGTTCCCGCTCTGCATCAACCGCTTCAAGAAATCCGTCCACCTGGGTAAGGAGGAACTCCGGATGAGTCCATGAGATCGTATGGTCGCCGTCTACAAGGACAAGTTTTGCCCCGGGAATTCCCTCAACAAGTTCACGGGTGATCTTCATCGGTACGAACTGGTCCTTCGAAGCGTTGACAATCAGGGTCGGGGCCCGCCGGTGTGATCGAAGTGCCCATGGCTCAGGACAACCGCCTCGATCCCGGCGAGGGAGATGCCCATCTGCTGGGCATTCCACACCATGCACTCCCGGGAGAGTCCGGTGTCGAGCAGGACCCGATGCTCCTTCTTTCCGGCAAAGACACTGATGAGACAGGAGAGGCCGTGCTCGGCAAGCAGGGTACGCGTTGTGGAGAACGGCAGGCGTTGGTCCACGGGGGTTGAAGGCGGGACAAACATATCGATGTAGTTGTCGACGAGGACGGTCACTTCCACCCGGTCGGCCGGTTTCAGCTGGTGTTCCATCGTTTCCTCCTCAATCGATCAGCAGCAGCGCCATCAGTTCCGGGTGTCCCTGCACCGGGAACCGGATCGGCATCCCGGCCTTCTCTGCGGTCTTCACCATATTGACGCCGACCGCATGCTCGGGGATCCGGGCCTGCGTGGGGTGAATGCAGATCCCGGCTTTCACGTTACAGGTCTCGCAGAGCCGGCACGAGCCGTTGATGAACGCCAGTGCGAAGGGGTTGCCGGCATTGAACGCGGTCCGTTCGAGCTCAAGCATCATCGGGGCGAACGCGCCGGTACCGTTGAAATGGTCCTTCCAGAACTGCGTTGCCTGTTCTTTCTTGTCAGCGGGAGCCGCCGGGTCGAGCCAGTACTTGTAGATCGAGCAGATGACGTCCGGGTCCGCCTGGGCCGGGGAGATAAACTTCACGAGCAGGGCGTGATGGTACTCTGACAGGATCTTCCGGAACTCGTCCGGTGTCGGGACATGCGGCGGGCAGGTCAGTTTTTTCCCGTACCCGATGCAGCCGGTCCGGCACTTCATGGGCACGCGGTTCTCCACGACAATGTCCGATGCCGGAATCACCTTAGCACCGGCAGCGCCGAGCTCCCGGGCTTTTTCTACAAGGAATGCATAATTTCCGGGTTCTTGTTTTTCTTTACTCATGCTTGTCACCCGAATCTCCGTAAGTATACGCTCTCAAATACAATATCTCCATCCTCCGGTTACCATTCATGAATGAACAATCCGGTGTTCCCACGTCACCTTCGCTGAGGCAGCGGCCATCACGGCAACCGGACAGTGCAGGGTCATCACGTCCCTGTTCACTGCTGCCACCTTCGTGTTATCCAGCCGGCCTTTCAGGGTGAACGTTACGTGGATAGTTTTCAGGATCTGGGGAAGTGCCTCGCTGCGTGTGCAGTCAACCTGCACCTCCACAGATTCCGGGGCAGTCCCCAGTGCCGTGAGATCAATCTGCGTTTTGATAGCTGCACATCCGCCGATGGCCGCGATATAGTATTCCATCGGATTGGGGATCTTTCCGCTCCCGCCCAGCACCGGGCTCGGCTCAAAGAAGATCTCGTTGCCCATGTTCGTTGTTGCAATAAATTTCAGGCCGCCTGCCGATGTTACAGTCGCGGACAGGTTTGCGATTCCTGTAATTTGTTGTGGTGTCATGTAATTCTCCCTGGTAATCATTCTGTCTTACATCCTCAGCAAATCCCTATCGATTGCAAAGCTGTAGCAGCCCCTTACGCCCCACCACGTGCATTCCGTACAGGTGGTGTGGTCCCTGGTACATTTCCGGCCAACCGCTTCCATCGGGCAGTCGTCCCGTTTGGCGCAGCCCCAGCAGCAGGTGCCGGTAGTCCTCCCATAGATGACATCGAAATTGATCGCGGGGACTTGTGCTGATGGTTTCTTGTCGTTCATGCATTCGTCCTCATCAGATCTTCAGGATCTCCCAGTCCAGCACGAAATGCCTGCAGCCCCGTTTGTTCCACCGGGTGCAGGATGTGCAGGTGTGTTGTTTCCTGGTACACTTCTTTCCCTCAGCTTCCGGCGGGCAGTCCTCTCTCCGGGTACAGTTGTGGCAGCAGGTGTAAGCAGAATTCCCGAAAATATATCCGGTATCGCGGTAGGTCCCTCCAAAGACCGGCTTGTGATTATCACGGGCCATGCCCCACCAGATCAGGTATCGTGGCACAGGCAAGCGACATCAGGCCGGATACTTTCCGGTCCGCATTCTTTCCCGTGTAATACATCTTCGCGAACGCCCGGGAGGGGATGACCTGCACTCCGGAGTACCCGAGGCCGGTAAGGAACGGCACAACCTCGCCATCGGCAAATCCGGACAGGATCGGCTCGCCAATCTCAATCGTCCAGTTGCGGATATTCTGGCCGCCTTCGGCATCAGATGTGCCGTCCGCGAGCGACTGCGGGATGAAATCGAAGAGCACGGTACTGCCGGCACCGGCATGTTCCGCGAGCCCGGCAATCAGTTCATCAACATCCTTGCGGGGAAGGTACATCACGAGCCCTTCAAGGAGGAAGAGCGTTTTTTGTGACGGGGAATACCCGGCCTCTTCCAGCGCCGGCCACCACGGTCCCTGCCCGATCTCGTAGGGGATGAACGAGACATAGTCCGGGAGCTCCCCGAAGATCTTTTTTACGATCCCGGTCTTTCGATCCTGTGTTGCCGGTCGATCAATCTCGAAGACCCTGATGTGTCCTTTCAGCGTGCTAATGCGGTACGCCCGCGTATCGTATCCGGCACCGAGGATCACAATCTGGGAAAATCCTTCGCTTGCGGCATTCTGGACGACATCATCGAAGTACCGGACGCGTCCCCGGATGGCATTGCTCCATCCGGGCATCTTCCGCTCGATGTCATCTACCATTGCCTGTGTTTCAGCAGGATGGTCTCTTGTCCATGCAAGTTTTATTGGATTAATGAAATGGATGGCATAGGGATCGTTAAAGATCCGGATATCCTCCGGCAGTATTGATTCAGCCAAACGTTGCAGTGCAATTCCTTCCGCTATCCAGCTCGGGCCGCCCGGCCCGGGTTTTCCCGTGGGAAATATTTCCTTCATCATGGCAAATCACATTCCCAATTGTAAAATAACATACTCAATAGAATGTATAAATACCAAGCGGTTTGTATTTCGTCCCTATGCGATGTTTTTTACCTGTCAGGAATGAAGTGAATATGAGAAGCCATGCCCAAGGTCGTTCCCGAATACAAGGAGGATGCAAAACGCCGGATCATCGAGGCTGCGATGGACGTGATCGCGGAACGCGGCTGCGACCAGATGACGATCGATGACGTGGCAAAGAAACTGGGCGTTACCAAAGGTGCGGTGTACTGGTACTTCAAGAGCAAGGAAGAGCTGATCGCAGCGGTCCTGAAAAAATTCCAGCGGGAAATCCAGAATATGACCTTTGAGTCATTTTACAACCGACCCCTGGAGGAGACACTGTCGCTGATCTTCGACCGGTTCTCTCAGGACGATGACCGGCACCGGGCAATCTATTTTGAATTATTCGCGCTCGCATCACGTAATTCGGAGGTCCGGCATGCGACTATCGAATACAATAAAGGACTTGTCGCAACATTTGAAGATGCAATCGTGAAGGAGAAAAGGAAAAAATTTATCCAGACTCACACCGATGCCCACCGGCTTGCGCAACTTCTTGCCGCACTTTTTATCGGTCTCCAGAACAACGGTGTCTGGACACACAAAGGGGAGATGAAGGAAATGTGGCTTGATGGAGCGAAGATCCTTCTCAACCCCTCGTATACCGGGACATATGGCGAGGAGAAAAAATAATCTCATTTTCCTGAGATCCCTCATTTTACCCCCTGTTTTGCGAGGCTCCCGGAAGTATCGATCCGGGCCCTTAAAGGACTCCGATTCTGTCCTTTTTGATAAACTTCTGCAAAAGCGGGTACACTTTTGCTCAGTGTTTCTGGAATACGCCTTCTCCATTGTATTCAGGCCAAACGGGGCATTTTGCGTGGCGTTGTAAACCGCTATTGTACGCTAATGGGAGGCAAAACTCGAAGGTGGTCGGGGAGTGGGAGGGTCAAAATGAAGGAAAGGGGGGTTTTTGAGGTGTATTTTTCCCCTGGTCTGCTTCCGGGCTGTTTTTAAAAAAGCGTCCGGACTATCCTGTTTGCATCCCCGGAAAGGAACCCGCACAGCGATCCTGCTATGACCGGCACCCAGAGAAGGACCTCCTCCTTCGACACGCCCGTAGCAGCGCAGTACTTCGCAAGGTGCATCTCGCCGAGGTCCTTCCTGTCCATGAAGAGGTAGTCCAGGTAACTACGGGCAATATCCGCTGCCGGGTCCCCGAGGGCAACCTCCGCCCAGTCAATTATCCTGTACGATGTGCCGTCAAAAAGAATGTTGCCGCCGTGGAAGTCCCCGTGGAGGACTGCAAGCCCGTCCGGGAGGGTCGAAAGCAGGGAAAAAAGCCGCTTCCGCTCCGCATCGTCAAGCCCGGGGGCCATGACAATATTCCCCGTAAGGACCAGCTTGATCGGGCGGAACTGGGTGGAATTCACCTTGTGCATCGCAACCTGGAGCTCCACAACCTTGTCGAGACACTCGCTCGTCTTCTCCGGGGACCGCCGCATGATGTCCATGATGGACTCGCCCTTCACCTGGTCCATCAGGAGTGCGGTTCTGCCATGGAACGTCTCAACGCCATAGACTTTGGGGGCCGGGATGCCATGTTCTGCCACGGCAGCCAGGGTGAACGCCTCCTGGAACACCTGGCGCGAAGGCTGGCCGGACCGGTAGACTTTTGCCACGATGCCATCGCGGGCATAGACTACTGCGGACATCCCGCTGCCGACCTGTTCGCCATAGCGTTTCCTGAACTCGTCATCGTTCTCCGGCGCTGCGTTTCTGGAAGTACCTGGATTTGTGTCAGCCATGGAATTGCACTCCTGTGCGTTCCGGGAGATCCGGATATAAGGTAATAGTACGCCACCGACATTCCTAAAGACTTCGATCTGGAGCGGGAGGCAGGGAATCGGCGGGAACGGGATGCCGTCCCGGCACCCGGGAACGCTCCCTCTTCCGGCTTCCATGGGCGGATGGGGAAAATGACCGGGCTCTCTCATTTTACCAAACGGGTAATCCCTCCCATCTCCAGCACCCCCTCCATTCGGGCAGGATCATTTCAAAACCCACAAATAGAACCGGTACAAGAATTCCCTGAGATACTATAATGGCCGGCACGCCGGCGTACCAATAAACCTCCGGAGATTACCCATCTATGACAAACGAAACCCCCCAGGCCCCGGCATGTACTGGTGAATTTGACTTCACGCTGGAATCCGTGATCCTGCTCGTTCTCGGAATATTCATGGGCCTCTTCGGGCTCCTCCTCTTCACCATCACGACCGGCGCACTACCCTATGCCCCGGACAGTACCT
>JBAYMI010000014.1:0-14441 GCA_041663625.1 Methanoregula sp. | reverse complement strand
TCATAGAAGATTGGATTGCGCCGTACCTCGTCGAGCGTAAGTGGGGTGTCTTTCGTCAGCGGTTCAAGACCGGAGAAGGTACCCCGGTACAGGCCGGTTACGGTCGCGATTGGTTTGTTCTCATCATTCATGATACACCTCCTTCATTCGTTCGTGCTCATCCCGGAGTTTCTTGAACTCCTCCACGATCTCGTCATACCTGCCGATCCGCTGGTGGATCATGAACAGGATGGGATAGAGGGGAAGGACAACGCCGAGAATGAGACCTGACATTTCTGTTTCCATAGTGGCTCCAATAGGAGAGGGATTATCCCTCCCTAAGGTCCAGAAGAGATTTGACGCTCTCGGGGCTCCGCCCCGCCGCGTGGGCACCCCCGGTTGCGATGAGGCTGTATTACCTGTCACAAACTCCTCGATAGATTCCCAGTACGGGTAATTCCGAGGCATCGCATGCACCCCCGCCCCCCATTTGAGGGCAGGGCTGGCGCGAGGGGGGATTGTTTCAAATCTTCCGGACTATGGATGGCATCAGGCCAGTGCCGTCACCGTATCAGCCCAGGTCTCGACCCGGGTCCGGATCGCGTCATCTGAGTACGAGGTGATGCTGACCGTGTCGCGGCCGAACGTGACCATGTAGATCTCCCCGTTCGTGTCGTGGCACTTCAGGGTGGCCGAGTAGGTCTCGTTCGCGCTGTCCCGGACCGCTGTGCCCCCGTGGGCTGCGGCCAGGGCGGTGTTGCCCAGCAGTGCCGTTGCGCCGGCATTGAACCCGGCGATCGTGTTGAACTTTGATGAGTCCGTGCCAACGGACTTTGCATCGGTGTCCTGGTACACGATCTTTGCCGTGTAGGCCTCCTTGGTCTTCTCTACCGGCTGGTGGTTGACCCCGGCGCTCTCATAGGCTGTGCAGGTAAACGGGTTGTCGGTGATGACCGACTGGACGATCGTGTTGAACGCCGCCACATCTGCAATCGGGTTCGCGAGCTTGCGGACCGCTGACTTTACTACGGTTTTCTGTACGAAATCTGCCATTGATTGGTTCCTCCTTTTTTTCGTTGTGATTGCGGGATTCCGGCCAGACCCCGGGATTTTTGAGGAAGACTCCGCCCTCCTCTGAATGTTCCCTGAAATCTTGTCCGGAACCTCGCGGGGTTGTCGCGGGGCCCTTTGACATATCCATATAGGATGCGGGAGGCAATGGGCTTGGATGAATAAATTTTGAGAGGCGTTAACCGGGGATTTTGCGAGGGATTTTGGAGAAACGGGGTGCGGATGTTGAGAATTGGTGTGCGCAAAAGTTGAACGTATCTAAATTCTCATCGGCGGCGCCGTGAAACTGCACGTTTCATCCGGAAATCGAAACCGGTTTGAATCGGGATGGGGATTAGGTTATGTCCCATCGGGGATAACCGGTGGAGATGAGCGGGGATAATTCATCGCCCGGGGCTGTTTTGTATAATTTTTTGTTTTTTATCCCGTTGTTTCCATAGCATTTTTTACATTCAAATATAAATGACCAGTAATGATCACTGAAGCTGACACCTGTCGGAATTACATCCTGCCCAAACTCTATGAAGCAGGCTGGACCAACGAGCAGATCAGCGAACAGAAATCTTTCACCGATGGCCAGATTTTTGTCTCAGGAAGCACCACACGACGGGGAAAATCAAAACGTGCGGATTATCTTTTGCGCATGACCCGGAATTTTCCTATTGCAGTTCTCGAAGCGAAAGCGGCCTACAAGAAACCCGGCGATGGTCTTCAGCAGGCCAAGGATTACGCTAAGATTCTCGATCTGAAGTTTGTCTATTCGACAAACGGCCATCGTATTATCGAGTATGATGATATCACCCACATCGAGAAAGAGATAGATAAATTTCCCTCACCCGCCGAACTTTGGAAACGACTCAAACAGGATGAGGGAATTGCTGATGAGGTTGGAGATAAGATCCTCGAACCCTTCCATCACATTGCAGGGAAAATTCCCCGGTACTATCAGGAGATCGCGATTAACCGCACCATCAAAGAGATCTATCGTGGCCGGAAACGTATCCTTCTCACTCTAGCGACCGGGACGGGGAAAACAACAGTCGCATTCCAGATCATCTGGAAGATCTGGAACCAGAGATGGAACAAGGCTGGCGAACACCGGCGCCCGAAAATTCTCTATCTTGCTGATCGCAATGTCCTTATCGACAATCCTAAGGACAACGAGTTTACTGACTTTGGGGATGCGCGGTGGAAGATACAGGGTGAAGCGAACAAGAGCCGTGACGTATATTTTGCCATTTACCAGTCCATTGCCGCTGATGAGAACCGGAAAGGATTATTCAAAGAATATAGTCCGGACTTTTTCGATTTGATTGTCGTAGACGAGTGCCACCGGGGAAGCGCCAAGGATGAGAGCAACTGGCGGGAGATCCTGGATTATTTTGTTCCTGCGGTGAAACTCGGGATGACCGCAACACCGCTCCGAACGGATAATGTGGATACGTACCAGTATTTCGGAAATCCCATCTACACCTATACGCTGAAACAGGGCATCGAAGATGGATTCCTTGCACCGTATCGGGTCCACCGGATTGTGAGCTCAGTGGACGCAACGGGCTGGCGTCCTTACAAAGGCCAGAAGGACCGGTTCGGTCATGAGATCCCCGGGGGAGTGTATGAGACTTCGGACTTTGAGCGGATCGTCTCGTTCCGGAAACGGACGGAGGCTGTGGCCCGTCACTTGTCTGAATATCTTAAAAAAGAGGACCGGCTGGCAAAGACGATCGTCTTCTGTGTTGACCAGGAGCATGCCGATGAGATGCGGCGGGCGCTCTCAAATAATAATTCTGATCTGCTGGGGAAATATCCCAACTATGTTGTAAGGATCACTTCCGATGAGGGGGATATTGGCAAGGGATTCCTGAGCGATTTCATGGATATTGAAACAACAGACACATCTCCGGTGATAGCAACGACCTCCAAACTGCTGACGACCGGTGTAAATATCCCGACCTGCAAAAACATTGTGATCTTTGCTACGATCAACTCGATGACCGAGTTCAAACAGATCATCGGGCGGGGAACCCGTATCCGTGAGGATTACGGAAAAATGTTCTTCACCATTCTTGATTATACCGGCAGTGCGACCCGGTTGTTTGCTGATCCTGATTTCGATGGGGAGCCCATCATTCTCACAGAGGAAGAGATTGACGAGAACGGTGATCCGGTCTCTGCAAACGAACCGGTTGTTCAGCCAGTTCCTGAACCTGTACCACAGCCCCGTGAAAAATGGAGGCCGAAGATCTCGAACGATGACGAGGGTCGGAACCGGAAATATTACGTTGACGATCTTCAGGTTGAGATCACCACCGAGATGGTCTATGAACTCGACAGCAGCGGCAACCGGCTCCGGACTATTGAATTCACGGATTATACCCGGGAGCAGGTGAAGAAATTATACCCGTCATTCGATGCACTCCGCTCCCACTGGACAACATCAGATGAGCGAAATGCAATCATTGAGAGCCTTGCAGATCGCGGGATATCGTTCGAGCATCTCGCTGAAGTTACAAAACATCCGGAAGCAGATCCCTTTGATCTTCTCTGCCATGTTGCGTACAATACCCCGATACGGACCCGGAAGGAACGGGCAGATAAAGTCAGAAAAGAGCGGGCTGCATTTTTTGAGAAGTACAGCTTGCCGGCACGGGAGATTTTACAGGAAATTCTCGACAAATATATGGAATACGGGTTCGAGCAGATCGACAACATGAACATACTCAAAGTCCCACCGATCAGCAGACACGGGAACGCGATGGAGATTGCGCAGGCATTCGGGGGAGTCCCCGAGCTGAAGAAAGCGCTTGCGGATCTCCAGACGATGATTTACGCATAAGGCAGGGTGTTTTTTACGGCAAGGGTGAAGAAGACAGAGACTCCGGTCACGACCGGGCAACAACTGGCAAGCATCATAAAGACATGCCGGGACATTATGCGCAAGGATAAGGGACTGAACGGTGACCTTGACCGGCTGCCGATGCTGACCTGGATCATGTTCCTGAAGTTCCTCGATGACATGGAGAAGATCCATGAGACCGAGGCACAACTGAAGGGTAAACTGTTCGTCTCTGCCATCGAACCGCCTTATCGCTGGCGTGACTGGGCGGAGAAGTCCGATGGGATCACGGGCGACGACCTGATCGCGTTTGTGGACCAGGACGAGGCGATGCGCCCGGACAGCACAAAGGGCAAGGGCCTGTTCAAGTACCTTGAATCCCTGCATGGGGAGAATGGCGGGGACCGGCGCGATGTGATCGCCACAGTCTTCCGGGGAACCGTGAACCGTATGATCAACGGTTATCTGCTCCGCGATGTCGTGAACAAGATCGATGGTATTCATTTCACCTCATCTGAAGAGATCCATACCCTATCGCATCTCTACGAATCGATGCTGAAAGAGATGCGGGATACGGCGGGGGACTCCGGGGAATTCTACACACCTCGCCCGGTTGTGCAGTTTGTCGTAGCGGTCATTGACCCAAAGATTGGTGAAACGATTCTCGATCCCGCGTGTGGGACCGGTGGTTTCCTTGTCGAGACGTTTGAGCACCTGAAGAAGCAGGAGAGGACGACCAAGGATCATGAGCGTATTCAGAAAGGCTCGATCTTCGGCGGAGAAGCGAAGTCTTTGCCGTACCTCCTTGCGCAGATGAACCTCCTCCTCCACGGGCTCGAATCTCCGAAGATCGATTCCGGTAATTCCTTACGATTCCCACTCCGTGAGATCGGGGATTCTGAACGAGTTGACGTTATCGTAACGAATCCGCCGTTTGGTGGTGAAGAGGAGAAAGGGATTCAGGGGAATTTTCCGGATGACAAACAGACATCCGAGACAACGCTCCTGTTCCTGCAATTGATTATGCGGAAATTGAGGCGGAGCACTGCCGGAAAAAAAGGCGGGCGGTGTGGCGTGGTTGTACCGAACGGGATGTTATTCGGGGATGGGGTTTGCGCCCGGATCAAGGAGGATCTGCTCCGGGATTTCAACCTGCATACGATCGTGCGGCTCCCGAAAGGAGTATTTGCCCCGTATGCGGATATCGAAACAAATCTCCTTTTCTTCGAGAACGGCGGGCCGACAAAGGAGATCTGGTTTTATCAGGTGCCACTACCAGATGGACGGAAGACGTATACCAAGACCAAGCCGATGAAATTAGAAGAGTTCGCGCCGGTGCTCGTATGGTGGAAGACCCGAGCCGAGAATCAGCAGGCTTGGAAGGTCCAGGTTAATTCAATTCTGGAAAATAATTTCAACCTCGATATTAAGAATCCGAATGAGGCTAAAGCGGACGATCACCGCGAGCCGGAAGAGATAGTAACCGGGATTGTGGAGAGAGAGCAGCGGATCATCGTGCTGATGCAGGAGATCCAGCAGGAAATCGGTAAGGGTTGGCGCAATGCAGAGTAATGTGCCAATGGTGAAACTGGGCGATTTGCTAACCCTTTCAAAAGTTCCTGTTACAATCAATCCTCTCTCACAATACAAACAGGTCACAGTTCGACTTTTTCATAAAGGACTCGTACTTCGCGAAGAGAAGACTGGTCAGGAAATTCAATCGAACCAATGGCTCGTAAAAAAAGATCAGTTTTTAATTTCACGAATTGATGCACGGAACGGTGCAATGGGAATTGTTCCTTCTGAACTTGATGGAGCCGTTGTCACAAATGATTTTTTACGGTATGATATTGACACGGAACAATTGGATGTGAAATTTTTCGATTTCCTTACAAGTACTGAAAATTTTGTGCTTCAATGCGTTAGGACGAGTGAGGGCACAACTAATAGAAAGAGACTCCAACCGGATTTATTTCTTGAGATTAAAATCCCCCTATTAGCACTTGAGGCACAACAGCAAATTGTCGTCACACTCGAACGTTTGATGAAAAAGATTAATGAGGCCAGAAAGGAGAAGCTGGTAGCAATCAGCCAAACAGAATCCATTTTGGCAACAACTCTATTGAAAGCATTTCATCCAATATATGATCACGAAATATTTTTTTCAAAATCTGCTGAACAATTACTATTGGAACAGGCAAATAAATACAAATCATCCCCTAGTTTGATTTTTAATAATGCTCATCCTGAAAATCCAAATATTTTCGAAAAGGGATTATATGATTTACCTCAAGGATGGATGTGGTCAGATCTGGGCAGTGTTCTAATCCGGTTTGTTGATTGTGTAAATGATACTCCGGATTTCTCTCTTAATACTACAGAATTCATTGGTCTTAAATCAACAAATATTAAACCATATACTATCGATTTAAGAGAGCAGTGGTATTTAACAAAAGACGATTTTGATCGATGGAATCGGAGAGAGAAGCCGCAAGCAGGAGATTTAATTTTAACGCGTGAAGCCCCCATGGGGAATGTATGTATCTTACCAAATAAATTCAATTTTTGTTTGACACAGCGACTTATGCTTCTTCGTAACGATCCTGATTTTATTGATAGCCGATATTTGTTACATTATCTAAATTCTCCCTATTTCAAAAACCAAGTCAATGAGCAGTGTCGTGGATTAACAACACCCCATCTCAGAGTTGGGGATGCACCCAATATCAAAATACCAATTGCCCCATTAGAGATTCAACGCCGTATCGTCGCCCATCTCGATCGTTTGCAGGCGAAGGTTGATGAGGTAAAGTGGTTGCAGGCAGAGACGGAGAGAGAGATTGTGGCGCTGGTACCGGCGGTGCTGGCGAAGGCGTTTGGTGGGGCGATGTGATGCCGATTAAAGAGAATGATGTGATAACTCAATTAATTAACTTCCTTCAAGAACAAAACATTCCGAAAAATGCGATTGTAGTTGAATGGCCAATCGGTAAAGGCCGGCGAGTAGATCTGGCAATTATTGATCCGGATATTAACAAGGCCCTTGCGCTATTTGAAATTAAAAACATCAAAAACGAGAAAAATCTCGATTCAGCGAGAATACAATTGGAAAAATATTCAAAAATTCTCGGAGATTTAATGGTACCATTATACATTGTTTTTCCACAAGGGACACCTCCTGGAATTGAATTAATCCAACTTAATCAGACTATTTTCGAGAAAGAAGAGAAGAATCTTCAACACATTTTTGATGAAGTTTCAATATCAAATATTCCTGAATATTCAATATTAAAACAGAGCAGATTAGAAAAAGATATAGAAATAACTCAAGAAAAGAAAGAAACCGAATTTGAGAATATTAATAAAATTTGTTTGAGTTTCGCGGGTTTTTTAAATTTTATTCTCTTTCTGGATATTTTCATTTCACTGTATTCCTTTATTTTATACCCCTCAGAATCATTGTTGACATTTTCAATATTAACTATAAATCGGTTGATACTCATCGCGATAATTGTTGGATTAATCATAATACCATATGCGAGCAAATTAAAAATTCTCAACTTCATTGAATGGGAAGCGAAAAACGAATTAGATAAAGAGAAAAAAAGTTGAGATATAAATTCATCAAAGGAATCTGTATCAAATAAATAAAAAATCAATTTGGAAATTATTTTGGTATGCGGAAGAAGCAAAAAAGAAATAATCATTCATTAGTACAAGATCATTTTTTATCGAAAATTTGAGTATGACCTTTCATTTCATAATCCATCCCAATATTTTCTTTGTCTTCTAAGCGGATAATAAAATGAAGGTCTTTGGGCGGTTTTAATAAATATTGAATTGAATCTAATTCTTTTTGCTTTTTTTGAAATTTTTTATTACTTATAGAAAATTCGTTAGTTGCTAAAGTATATTTTACAACATTTTCTGAAATTTCCATTTTTTTAAGGAAAAATCCTTTCCCTACTTCGTACTTTCCTTTATTTTGATTCTTTAAAGGTCGCCCCCATTCTTGTACGCAGTCACAAAAAATTAACAAAAATGATATTGGATCATTTTCAAATTTCAAACATGGCGTTTCCATTACAATTTTTTGTTGTGGACAGGTTTTTTTGAAGGACATTGGCCATTTGTGAATATCGTGAAGTCCTATTGCTAACACTGCGGGAAGCAAATATTTTTTCATAGCTTTATCATAATTACCCAATACTTTCTCAATCGTAGATTTATTTTCTGGATTCTGAAGTATTTTTAATAAAGAAATACTGCTCATGAGGCCATGATTTTTCTCGACGGTAATCTCATTAAAGAAAAATTTTATTAGTTCATTCTCTTTTTCCAGCCAATTGGCTTTCAACTCGGAACGGTTGAGATGATTATTACATAGATCACAAATTAAAAAACCCGCACACGCTAAAAAATCATCTTCTACAAATTTTGATTTTAATTCGTGTTCTAGAATATTCGGGTTACGTCCGATTCCTAAAAATTTTTTAAAAAATGATTCACTGTATGAATCATACAACTGAACAGGGTAACCAATATCATGAGCTGAAGATGCTATCAACCATATCAATTCTGGATTATCGTTTTTTTCAAAGTAGCTATAAAAAGTGTCGATTATAGGTAAACCTAACAAAAAGACTTGAAATTGATGCAAATAATGATCACGATAAACATGATCCTCTTCTGATCCGGTATCAGGGAAAATATTTTGTAAACTTGGTTCAAATTCTTTCAATAATTTTGGATAGAACAATCCGATATGAGT
The DNA here is from genome assembly GCA_041663625.1 of Methanoregula sp. GTDB lineage: Archaea > Halobacteriota > Methanomicrobia > Methanomicrobiales > Methanospirillaceae > Methanoregula. Next base: position 5,784 of record JBAYMI010000014.1, on the reverse strand, counting down.
TTTCCATAAATTTGTAAAAGCCTCATTCACAAATTCATAATCATCATTTTTATCCGTTAAATGGGAGTTTATTAGATCGATCAAATCTTCGTGATAAGAAATTTTTTTTAAATTAAATGATTGGTCGAGAATTTCTCTTGTTAGATAGCGTTTCCCAAAATCGTCCGGTTTAATCCCGGCGATGGCATTTACGGCATTATGGACGTATTTATCAAAAAAAAGAGGGATATCTTCAGGTTTTTCTTGTTCATATTGTTTATGCATCAAAAATCTTAGCGATTCCGGATGAGAAATTATTATTGGCTTTTTCTGATCCTCAGAAAATTCCCAAAAGCCGATCCCATTTTCTTTCAAACCATTCTCACGATCAAATACATCTTTCATTTTTTTATTGAAATCCGGAGCAACTAAAATAATTTCAAGTCTTTTTGAAGAGATGATTCGTGATAGATAAAATTGATAAAACGAAATTCTTTTTTCTAAAGTGTCGGGAAATTTTTTTGTTGAAATTACGAGAAAAATTGTGTAATAATAGGCCTTTTCAATAATGTTTTCTTCATTTTCTTCTTCTTTTTCAATCTCCAATACCAAATCAACCGCGAGATTGGGATCGATATTAAATTTTACCCCTTTTTTTATTTCTGCAATTTCATAAGTTAAATTTTCAATTTTGTCCAAACTTTCATAGACTTTACTTTTTTGGGAACCATACTTTTTTTCAATAAAGATTTTGAGGTTTTTTACAATTTGGCTATGATTAACAATCAAAGTCGATTTTATCATAGTTTACCAAAAAACGAAATTTATCTGCAATGATGACACTTGCTGCACGTAATCGAATAATTTCCATTATTGAGTTTCTCTAACTCTTTGAACGCAAAATCAGGATCGTGGAGTTGCTCAACAGACAGCATCGCCCGATCCCGGAACATGGGTGTAGAGGATTTCGATACATCAACCAATTCCATAGTATTCACCTTAACGCAGCACAATATAGTTATTCCGATTTCCAACACTGGGGATCTTCGGCAAGATAATCGCCGGTGAGGGCAAAGGCCATCGATCTGCAACCGCTGCATCGGGGAATGTGCTCGCATGAATGGCACTTGCCTTTCAGGTTCTCTTTATCCCGTATCTGGGTAAGCAATTCTGATTCATGCCATATTTTTTCGATGCTGTCATCATTCAGGTTTCCAATCGTGATGGGCAATCTGCGACAAGCCAGGACAGATGCATCGGGCATTATGCACAACCCATCGTAACCAATAGAACAAATTGCGCCGAGTTCTTCGTGGGGGACAGTGGGGACACCGGCTTTTGCCCGGCAAGGATCGATATTAATCCATAATGGACGGTATTTCAAAACCCGAAGTTTGTTTCCTTTTGCATATTCGATATCCGAGCGGTCAGAAATATATTCAAAAATCCCCCGTAATTCGTCAGGACTCAAAATTGCATCCTTCTTGTCCTTTCCTGAACCGGTTGGCACCATCCTTTCTATCGTTATCCCACTGATTTTTTCCTTAAGGGCAAGATCGATAAGCCCGGGAATCTCACCCATGTTCAGTCGTTGTAACGTGAACATTACCTTCACATCGATGTCATGAGAAACGAGGATCCGTATTCCCCGTATTGCTTTTTCAAACGTGCCCGGTCCACGGATTTGATCATGGATTTCTGGGGTGGCACCATCGAGGGATACCTGGACGTTGTTGAGTTTTTCGATTTTTTTCAGTCTCGCAACAATTTCATCGGTGATTAAAATTCCATTACACAGAACATCCAGACGGGAAATCTCATGTGATTCGTTAAGATATGTCAAGAGTGGGAACAATTCTTTTTTTATGAAAGGCTCGCCGCCGGTGATAGAAATATCTCCTTTCTTCTGCCACTTTGCCATCGTGGAAAAAATTTTATCGGCAATTTCTTTGAGTTCATTGAGGGTAAGATCGGATTGATCTGTGTAACTCTCCTGGTAACAATGGCTGCATCGTAAATTGCATTTATTGGTGATATGCCACTGAAAATAGAAATCCTTGGACTCTTGTGACGGTTTTTTGCTGTCCATTGGTATCAGCTATTGAGGGATGTTAGATAATTAACTCTATCATTTTTTCCCGTCATGAAATTTTCAAGCGGTCCGGGACCATGTCGGAATTGGCGTAACCTGCCGATTTGGTCCGCGTCCGGTCCGTGCCCGGGGGTTGAGCCGGGACTGGCAAGAGTATGATTGGCATGATATCTCCTGCACATTTTCATGGGGGGCCCCCCTCCCGCCCCTTCACTGCCCCTTTTGCCTCTTTGGCGCACCTTTGAGAATGTAGTGGGTACCTTTGCCGGTCGTATCGATGCGGGAAAATTTTAAATCTGTTCGAGACGGGAGAATGTTGGGGACATGGCGGGTTTAGCCCGTGGACGTGTCGGGACTCGTTTTTCGGAATACTGTCAATTATTAATTGGAAATCGGGTCTTTTCAATACTTTAATATGCTTAAAAAGGTTAGCGTTACACTATGACGTATGAGAACCGGGTCACCCTCTACAACAAAATCGAAGAAGTACGCGGGCGACCGCTCATCACCTATATCACCAGTTCCCGGGTGAATGCAGCGGGAATCATGGCCGCAGACGTCATTCCGGAGTTCTGCAAACAGATTACCAAAATCTCCCACGAAAAAACCGAAGTGGATCTTTTACTCGTCAGCAATGGTGGTGACCCCGTTGTATCATGGCGGATAATCAGTCTGCTTCGGGAACGATTTAAAAAAGTCGGGGTCTTACTCCCCTATCAGGCATACAGCGCTGCAACTCTCGTCGCACTCGGGGCCGACGATATCGTTATGCACCCGTTCTCAAACCTCGGTCCCGTCGATCCGCAACTTTCCGGCCAGAGAAATGTACCGGGAAAACCCGGTGTGCAGGAACAGATAAATTTCGGAGCCGAAGACCTGTCACACTTCATTGATTTTGTATGCAATGATGTGGGGATATCCGACCAGGAACAAAAAGAGCGGGCGTTCGAACTGGTGTGCAAGGAGGTCGGAGCCATTCCCATCGGCATAGCGAAACGGAGCTCGAACCTTGCCTCATCCCTTGGCCAGAAATTACTGAATCTGCATATGACCGATCAAAACAAAGTGAAGGCAATATCAGATTCCCTCAACAAATCCTTCTACCATCACGGGTATCCAGTGGGAAGAAGTGAGGCAAAAAACATCGGGCTCAACATCATCGAAGCACCGGATAATCTTGAAGAGGTTATCTGGAATGTCTGGGAAGATATGCAGCACGACATGAAATGCGACAGTCCTTTCAATCCACTGGAAGTTGTGATGACCGATCCGGTGATCGGTCCACAGATTTGCAATGTACCGAATATTTCTATGCCGGGTAATCTTCCTCCTGAAATGGCCAACCAGGTATTCCAGCAGATCCTGCAACAGCACGTAAAAGTCTCGATGGTAAACCCGGTCGAATACGAATTATATCAGGCAGCAGTTGAGAGCAACCGAATGAGAAGCGAGTTTAAGACAAAACTTAAGATAACTGCGATGAGAATGCCAGATATGAACATTAATATCAATGTAGCGCCTATTTCAAGTAGCTGGAAAACCATCAATCAAGCGTAAAGGAGGGTTGTAACATGCAGTACTCGAGATTTGATACCACCGATAACGAACAGGAAATGTTGAAGTCGGTTGGTCCTTACCGACAGCAGGTATCGGGAAGTTTAATCTGTGAAGCGCCAGCTCTCCCCCATTTTTCATGGGGAAAATCCACTCTCGTTGGCGTGAGCGAAATTTATTCTGTCCCGAAGCAATGCGTGGTGAGCCCCGATAATTTTGGCGGGGCACTATCCCCGGTTGAATTAAATGCACTCGAAGAATCAATGAGCAGATACGGCCCAGCTCTTGATATCCTGAGCCAGCATTAATTCACAAATTTATTTTTTCTCCGATCCATTGTTCCACTTCTTCAAGTGAACTTTCATATCTGCCAACTTTTTCAACGAATGCAGCCACTTCCTCATTGCTGCAATTTATCTGATACGCTCGTGGATCTAATTTTAAAATCAGCAGTGCCGTTAACAGAGCGGTGCGTTTGTTTCCCTGAAAAAAAGGATGTTCTGATGCGATTTTGTATAAAAACCATGAAGCCTTGCGGATCGTATCGGTTTTTCGCGCTCCGACAGACACGATATATTCAAGGGTTCCCTGTTCCCGAATCACCCCTTCAAATCCTAAATCCTCGGGGCGGGTACTCTTCCTTATTGCCCGAACCTGAATTCCTATGATTTTTTCGATGGTGATTTTTTCCATTTGACAATCTCTTTTTTATTCAACAGTCCGTAATGTGCGCCGAATTTACTATTATATTCTCGAATATTTGAATATCTTATATCCATCTTTTTTAAGAGTGCAAAATTTTCACACATTTTCTACGGTACCTAAATCAGACCCCCGCCATTATCCGCGGCAGCATTCCTCAGGGCATTGTCACCCGTTATGAGAATAGTGTTCTTCGATCGTGCAAGGAGCAGGACCGTAATATCATAATAAGAGGGCAGCGGGTATTTCTCCATAAACGGGGAGATGTCGGCAACCACTTCCTCTGCAAGAGGTTCGAAACAGAGTCCCAGTTCCTGGAGCACCTGAAAAGGAGGATCGATGAATTCAATCGCCAGTGAATCAGTAACGGAAAAGGAGCAGGGGAGTCGGAATACCTTGTCGAGCAGACCCCCGAAATGCAGGTCGATTATCGTATTGGTGTCAAGTACATAACAGGGCAGAGCACTCAATCCCCGATTCTCCGTCTACCGAACAGAACGTACTGATGCTCTGGTTTAATAACTCAGCAGCCTTCGATGTGGAAATGATTCCCTCGGCATGGGCCTGGAGAACCATCGTCTCCATCAGGGCCGGCATCTCCCCTTTCTCCGTGTCATCGCCGGGCTCTGTCCGGTTCCAGTGCCTCCTGATGAAAAACTTCCGGGCCGCGAGATAATCTTCCGCGGTGATTATCCCGAGCTCCATTGCCCGGTACAGCCATGCGCCCATTGAGAAGCCGTATTTCTGTTTGAGGATCAACAGTTCCTTGATGGATAACTTGTGCCGGGTCTCGTCCAGTTCAAAGAAGACCTTTTCCCGGGGAACAAGGAATGCACCGGCAAACCGGTGCATTGCTTTCTCCTCTTTAATATCCCCGTGAACGCCAAGAAGACAGTGCCCGAGTTCGTGGGCGAGAGAGAATCGTTGCCGTCCCCGCGGGAGGTTTTCTTTCATGACAATGACCCGGTGGCCGGCATATTCGGTGAACAGCGCATCGAACTGGGTGATCCCACGGATGATCCCGATCTTGATACCTTTGTCTTCCAGCAGGTAGGTCAGATTCTCGATCGGGTCCGTCCCGAGGTCCCACACGGTCCTCAAATCCCGCGCAGCTGCTTCTGCCTCTTCAAATGTGGCTATGGTTCTGGGGAATCCTGCGGGCATATCGAAGACCCGCGGCCGCCCTGTCAGTCTCTCCACCTGGAGATATCGTTCGAGCCATTCCTTTGTCTCGGCATTGATCTGCTTCTCGTCCCTCTTTCGCATCTTTTTCGAACGAAATGCCATATGGCTCAATTCGATCTGCTGGCTTTCCGGACGCATCAGGGTTCCGAGGGGCACCGTCAGGGCCTTACTGATCTTGATCAGGGCCTGCGAGTTCGGAACCAGTCTGTTCTTTTCCCACTTATCGACCGTCATGTGCGAGACGCCGACCTGCTCTGCAAGACCCCGTAATG
>JBAYMI010000013.1:0-14607 GCA_041663625.1 Methanoregula sp. | reverse complement strand
TTCGTCCACCCTGTTTTGATGAAGTCCGTATAGATCTTTGATCTGAAGTCCTCTTTTTCCAGGTCTGCAAGGCAGGCATCGAACAGGGTTGCATACATTCGTTCGATCTTCCCGCTTTCCGAGATCAGTTTCGGGTTATTGTAGATATTCTTCCGCGAGAATGTGCGCAGCCCGACCAGTGCAGATTCCACATCGGTACTGTACGAGAGGAACCCCTTCTCTTCCGAATCGCTGTTCTCCAGCAGATTGTAGATCAGGGTATTGATGATCTCCCGGTTCGTGCTGCCGAGCACCTCCCGGGATCGCTCCGGGACGGGTGTAGTGTCGTCTATCAGCCCAACGTCCCGGGCATCCTGGAGATCCCTGCCGATATAGGCGATGGTGTCGGCAAACTTGACCACGCAACCCTCGAGGGTCATGGGTGACCGCGATCGCCTGCCATCTGCATTGTCCTGCACCTTCCTGTCGAACTCCGCCCATCCTTCAAGCGGTTCAGGAGCAATCCGGACATCGTCAGCCTCCCCGTTGTGGCAGAGGATGCCGTCCAGCACCTGCATGGTCAGGTCGCAGTCCTCGATCTGGTCGAGGAACCGCACGCTCTGGACATTGTGGGAGAACGGCCCGATCCCGTGCTGTTCGCAGAGGGCGGAGAGGCAGGTCTCGCCGAAATGGCCGTAGGGTATGTGTCCGATGTCGTGCCCGAGGGCTATTGCTTCGATCAGGTCCTCGTTGAGCCGGAGGCAGCGCCCGATCGTACGGGCGATCTTCGAGACCAGCTGGACATGGATGACGCGGTGGGTGATATGGTCGTTCTCCACAAGGTAGAAGACCTGTGTCTTGTCGATGTAGCGCGTGTAGGCCCGGGTGTGGATGATCCGGTCGGCATCGCGGGAGTAGGGTGTGCGGATATCCTCCGGTACCCGGTTATGACGCCGCACGGCATCGGTACTGGTGGTGGCGAGAGGCGAGAGGAGCGCCTCGCGCTTTCCGGTCAGGGTGCTGACAGCGGATGCGAGTGATGGATCCGGTCCCTGTTTCTGTGCCGGCTTCTTCATGGATGGTCGGTTGGAGCCGGAAGATGTTAAGCGTGACGAAAGCAGAGGGTCCCCTCAGAACCGTTCCCCGGGGTTTCCCTGCCGCAGGTGACCTGCCTTTTCGCCACGCTTTTAATACCGGAAACGATATGCATCAGTGGATGACAGTACGACACGGACCCGGCAGTTCTATGGACCTGGTGCCCATTGGCATGATCCACTCCCCCTATCTCAAACGCGGGGATGCCCCCCGGCAGGGCCGGCTCTCTGACAGGGAAGCGGTGATCGAGGTTTTCCCACCCTATGCAGACGGATTACAGGATGTGGAGTTCCGCCCGCACCTGATCGTGCTCTACTGGCTGGACCGGTCCTCACGGGATACCCTGAAGGCAACCCCGCCCGGTACCGGGATCACGCACGGGGTTTTTGCCACCCGGTCGCCCGACCGGCCCAACCCAATCGGGTTTGCCGTTGCCGACCTGGTAAAACGGGAAGGTTTACAGCTCGTGGTCCGGGGGCTCGATGCGCTGGACGGTACCCCCCTGCTCGATATCAAACCTTACTCTTCAGGTACTGACTGCGTAAAAGACTGATGTGTGCGCCCGTGTCCGCAGGGAATTTTGTTCTGCCCCTGCAAAAGGCGCGGCTCTCACTTCTTTCGACTGCATCCCCGATCAAACCCTGTCACGATCTCCACATCTTTATTGTCTTATGCACACAATGGATAGGATTACATACTGATTACAGGAGTCATTTCATGGCAAAGAAAACGATCCCGAAGACATCGGAGAAACCGGCAGATGAGGAGTGCAAGAATGAGTGCGGGAGCTGCCCGACCGCAAGCACCTGCGCATCGGCAAAAGGTGGTGCCAAGGGTCTCCCCCCTAAGGCGGATATGGACGTCAAGCACGTGATCCTGGTCCTCTCCGGCAAGGGTGGCGTAGGAAAGTCCACCGTCTCGGTCAACCTTGCGTACGCCCTCTCGAACCACGGCAAGAGGGTCGGTCTCCTCGATCTTGATATGCACGGCCCCAACATCCCCAAGATGCTGGGGATCGAGCAGCACAAACTCGCGATGATGGACGACAAGATCGAGCCCGTCCATGTCACCGGGAAACTCTCTGTCATCTCCATGGCCTTCCTGCTCCCTGACACGACCACGCCTATCATCTGGCGCGGCCCGATGAAGATGGCGGCCATCCAGCAGTTCCTCTCAGAGGTCAACTGGGGATCGCTCGACTATCTTGTGGTCGATCTCCCCCCGGGCACGGGCGATGAGGCCCTGACAATCGCCCAGCTTGCTCCCAATGTCCGCGGCGCTGTTATCGTTACCACCCCGCAGGATGTCGCAACGCTCGATGCGATGAAGTCCGCAAAGTTCATCGAGAAACTCGGCCTGCCGGTCATCGGCATTGTCGAGAACATGAGCGGCCTGATCTGCCCCCACTGCGGTGAAGAACTGGATATCTTCGGCAAAGGCGGCGGCAAGAAGATCGCCGAGGAACTGAAGGTTCCCTTCCTGGGTGCCATCCCGCTCGACATCGAGATGCGCAAGGCCGGTGACGAGGGCCGCCCGTTCATCATCCGCCGTGCCGACAGCCCCACGTGGAAGAGTGTCGATTCCGTCATGGAATCGCTCATCAAAGTCGTTGAGGGATAAGCGATGGACTACGAGCGGATTCTCACCGGCAGGGAAACTCCCCTCCCTATCTACAAAGGGATTGTTGCCGCCCTGGAAAACCCGCTCGCATTCCCTGACCTGCTGGAGCCGATCTACCGGGAGGCTATGACTCTCGATGACGAGACTCTCGACCGGTTCCGGTTCTCCCTTATGCGTCTCCAGCTCTATGCCGATATCCACCGCAACGAGGATCTGGAACAGGCCATGCAGATCAAATACGTGGCACAGGTACTGGAGAAAGTGGTCTTCGGGTCGCTCATTATGGAGCCGGCCGAGCCCTCCGCAGACTGATATTTTTCAACCCTTTTTCCCCGACCACTATGTTTTTATCGGAGTAAACGTGCACTGGTGATACCCTTATGTGCAGACCCGGTAAATACTAAGTAATCATAAATCTGCACAGCCCCCTCCGGGCATCGCACGAATACCAATACTCAGACACCATATATGGAGAAATAATGACATCACGCATGCAGTCCCCGCACACAACCTGTCCGGGGTGCCAGGAAGAGGTCTTCCTCGATGAGCTCGTTGGCGGCAAATGTCCCTTGTGCGGCTGCACGCTCGAGGACTTCGAGGAATCGTTCGGCGAGTACGAGGGAATCCTTGACCGCTCCGACCTCTCGTGGCTGATCTTCAACTACTTCGTATTCAAAAAGTTCGTTGATCTTGGAGTTCCCCCCCACCAGATCATGGACCTCGTTGCCGCGTACGGGCAGAATTCTGATAAGCCCTCTGAAGAGTGGGACCGTACCGGTTTTGTTCTTGAGATCCCGATGAAGGCTCTGGACCGGATCCGGCCTAAATACTGCGCAAAGTGCCACCACTGGTTCCTTCGCGGCGGCAGGAAACAGATCCGGGGCGACATGCGGAAGACTGATCTCTCGGTCGAGTACGTCTGCGACCGGTGCTGAATTCCCCTCAGGCTCTTCTTTTCCCGATCACATGAAAATCCCTGAAACGGGGATTATTTTTTTATTCCTTGCAGGGGATTTTCCGGTTACCGGGTTTTCGTCGTCAGTATAATTACCCTGTGTATTTTGTCGTGTCATGTGATACATTCCGGCGACCGGACATTGACGATCCAGCATCTGTTTTTCCGATAGGTCCGGTTGAATCCATATAGTGCACCATCCTCTCGTTCTTCGGGGCGTCCTGTCAGCATGATCTGCGAGACGAACTTCCTGCTGGTGCTCATCAACCCCCGGGTTTTTGAGATTTCCCTCATGATCGTACTCATCCGTGTTGTCTTCTGCGAATGGGTATTGCCCCTGATCCCGATCATAGGTACCGGGGCACTCTGCACCGCCCTGACGCTCCCGCACCTCTGTTTTGTCCTCCCGCTATTTGTCGATGCAGCGTATTGCGTGCTCTCGGCGAGACCCTTGTCGTGCTCGCAGAAGCGCTCATCCTTCTCGGTCTTGGGCCGGAGGCCGCCATCATCTGTTCGTCCGCCATGAATGCAGCTTCGTATGCCCTTGGGACATGGCTGCCCTGAAAAAAAGGTGATGAAAAAATTTCAGTGCCGGTACACCATTTCCGTTACATTTCCGGTCTGGATATCCACCCAGCCGGTTCCCGGCAGGAGCGAGGAATCCGCCCGTATCACGGCATCGTCAAACACGATCTTCCATTCCAGCGGGACGGTACCCGGCCGCTGGCTGGTGTCAGGATCCTGTTTGTTGTTCCAGCGCAGCTCAGCCGACACAACGCGGACACTCTCCACGGTGTCAGGATACCGTTGCTTTGCCTCCTGCATGACGGCAAAGGTTGCATCGCGCTGGATTACTGCCTGATCAAGAGTCTGGGAGAAGGCGAAGTCCGGCGTGGACCACTGCTTGTCATACGCGATAACGTCACCGGTTTCGGCGTCCACTGCGACCGTTATCCCGTCCGTATCAACCGGGTGATCGAGATACAGGCGCTCCCAGGAAAAGAGGTACTGACCTGCACCGGGAACCGAGGGGGTGCCCCATGGTTCATACCTGGCTGATGTCAGGTTGAGCGGGAGGGTTCCGCCATTGTGATCGCTGATATAATGGCTGGCGGTTGTCTGCGCCTTTTCCAGGGGAATCGTCGGGTCTTCTTGGCGGCCGGCAGAGGGAATATTTCTCATGAATGAGACCAGTTCGCCGGTTGTTGCATCAAGGCTTCCGGTGACCAGCGTTGTATTGCCAGAAGCAAGGATGAACATCCAGACACCCCCCTTGTCGGGACTATCGTAATACCAGATCTTCACGGTTCCGGCACCTGCGTCCGGGAATGCGGAGGTGGCGATACCTTTCACCTTATCTTCCGTAATGGTAGCGGTTTCCTGGCCGGAAGCATAGGGTTTCCCGGTTGCTGCATCGATAAAGACAACAGACTCCAGGGTTCCTGCGGTGGTTTTGACCGGTTTGATGGTGAACCCAAAGAGGTTGCGGGAGGACCCCGGTGTATAGTTCACGCTGGTGATGGTGAAGGTTTTCTCGGGATAATACTCCCTAATCGCAGAGACTGCGCCTGAAAGGGAGATGGTGCTTCCGGTAGAACCGACCGGAACTCCGGGACCAATGGTATATCCGGTTTCCGTGGAAGTGGTCTCATCAGGAATCGGTGGTGCAGAGACGGACTCCGCAGGTTTTACAGGCAGGGGTGTTGGAGCAGGAGTACCCGGTTCGGCAGGTACTGCGGCGGTTGCAGATACTGGCACCGGTGTTGTTGTGGGAATCCCGACCATTGCCTCCGGTGTCTGCGATGCAGTCCCGAAAAACCCGGCAAGGATCCAGATAAGAGCAATGATAATGGCTGCGATGAGGCCGGCAATGAGGATCTTCTTCAGTATCCGGCGCTGCTGTTTCTCCCGCACTTTCTGACGGTATCGTGCGGGGAGATAGGGTTCATTGAATTCGTCGTCTCGTGCCACTCCCGGCTCACCCGATGTACTATCATTGTCCTGCATCAGGTAAAAAAGCCGGGGGACCTGTCATCCCGTATGAACGGCGGGAACAGGGATCTCTCTACCCGGTTGTATGCCCTAGGGATGAACGGGTTATTGTTCACTCATTTCTTCTCATGGTCTTCCGGTTTCCTGACCTTCTCCCGGAAACAGACAAACCAGATCACCAGGCCGATGAGCACAACTCCGAAGATCATGGCCAGCACGCGGGGGTCAATGGCAATATCAATAACACTTGGCCCAAAGCCCATGTCACGCGGGCCGGGCAGTGTGCTCTGGTTCAGTTCAGCCCGGAAGATCGTGACGGGGGTCGGTTCAGCCTTGTATTCATCGGTTATCAAATCGTTAACCGATCCGTTGTAGGTGACATTGAGGTCCGTTTGCGACAGGGTCATCATTGATGCATTGCCCGGGCCAGTGGCAGAAATCACAGGAACCATAATTGAGCAGGCCAGCAGCAGGATAAAAAAAAGCCGTGCTGAACAGGCTTTCACGCTGGTGATTGACATATATCTCCTCATAGACTGTTTGGAGAGGTGGGTAAACAGGTTTGTGGTTGAAACAATGCGGAATTATCACGGTGCTCTGACAGGAAGTGACCAGTGCCGGTTGTTGCGTTCAGCAGGGATTACCATTCGACCCGGAATCCATGGAATTCTCCGGTGGACTTCCCCGGAATGACGGCAATATGCTCGACCTGGATCTCCGAAGCGTCCCGTGCATGGGCGAGCCGGATGAAATCTGCAAGCGAAGCCGGGGAACTCTCAGCCACCATCTCAACGGATCCGTCCTGCAGGTTCTTCACGTACCCATGTACGCCCGTTGCATGGGCGCAGACTTCGACAAAGTGCCGGTACCCCACTCCCTGCACCCGTCCCCGGGCAATGGCCGTGATCCGTTCCATGCGGTACTTTTGTAGAAATAAGGTGTCATATACTTTGCCAAATTATACTCCTTCACCTTCTGGATATCCGTGCCGGTAAGGTTTATGCTGTGTACTGCGGATATCTCACGTTGACACTGACGGTGAAACCATCTTCTGACAAAAGGGAAATCCTGCCCGATCTGCCATGGGCGATCCGTTAACCGTGATCCGGTCAGGCATTAAGGGCGCGGCCCGGTTAATATGTTCCGCCAGGAACCCGTCCCGGTCCCTGTTTCATGAAAATCTTTCTGGTTCTTTCGACGAAGATAGGAGAAAGTCGCCCTGTAATTCCGATGCAGATGTTTTTATAAGATTCCTCCTCACCTTATTCCCAATACAGCGACCGGAGTTCCTGGTAGTGAAGTGGCATTCATATCTCGTGATCGGCCTTCTTGTCATAGCGGTTCTTACTGCCGGATGCATGGATGAAGAACCCGCTCTCCCGGAACTCCCGCCATCCGATGTTGTGCAACCCGGCCAGGTGCTCGTCACTACGGGGGCGGTAACCGGTGATGGCATAGCCGGGGGCACCCTCGATACCATCACCTTTACGGTGAAACTGGCGCCGGGAGAAAAGCCCGTTGACATGGAGAAGATCTCCATTATCTATGCTGATACTATCCGGACCGAGACCCTGATCCCGGTGGAAGGCTACGTGGGAGATCCCCCGACAGGTACCTGGGGAATTATCCGTGTGACAAACCAGGTTGGTGCCCCCAATAACCGGCTTGAGGACCAGGAAGAGTTTACGATCCGGATCAATCCCAAAGCTTACCTTCCCGCCAACCGCATGATAACGCTCGTTGTCAGGACCCCCATCGGGGCACCCCTGACGTTCCGCAGGGTTGCTCCTCCTACCATTGTTGCGGAGAACAACCAGCTCATCGCGCTGTGATGCGAGTCCTCCCGTTTCCGGAAGATCCAAATCCTCTTTCCTTTTAATCTTTGACACCGGAATAGTGATTACCCTATAACCGGAGACACCCGTATGGATGATGGGACGAGAGCAAACCTCGATATGCAGGATATGAAGGATCCCGGCTACGAGATCTTCATCATCCTCGTCTCTGTCCTTTCGGTCCTCAACCTCTTCGTTACCTGGATTCCCGGGATCGAGGCTGACGCCCTCAATGTCCTGGTTGTCATCAATTTCTTCCTGACCATCATCTTCCTGGCAGATTTCCTGTACCGCCTGTTTTCCACAGAGTCGAAAACGTACTATTTCCTCCGCGACTGGGGATGGGCAGATCTCCTTGCAAGCATCCCTGCCCTCCGTATCCTCAGGCTCTTCCGGATCTTCAAGGCATACCGGCTTCTCCACAAATACGGTGGCCGGTACATTATTCACCAGCTGAAGAAGCACCGGGCCGAGAGTGTGCTCTTCATCGTGATCTTCTGTGTCATGATAGTGATCGAGAGCGGGGCGTTTCTCATCCTGATGGCCGAACGGTCCGCTCCGGATGCCAATATCCAGTCTGCATCCGATGCCATGTGGTGGGTCTACGTCACCATCACGACCGTGGGATATGGCGATCGCTACCCGGTGACATCGGCAGGTCGGCTGGTTGGCATTGCAGTGATGACCATGGGTGTCGGCCTCTTTGGTACCCTTGCCGGTTTTATCTCGAACAAACTGCTTGCGCCGGGTATCGATAACGGTGGCGGAGATACAGCGGAAACCGGAAGGAGCGATATTGCGGAGATAAAGGATGCCCTTCTTGATCAGAATCGGCAGAATGCTGAGCTGGTTGCCCGGCTGAACCGGATCGAGGAGAAACTGGAAAATCTGAAGTAAATGGGAGCTGATGCCCCCATGAACGAACAACGCCGCCGCCCCCTCCGTGGATCAATTACCGGAAGAGGATACGATTATGAACCTTTTTCTGTGAGATGACCGGGTGAGACAGATGCCCTGCATAGCACCTGTCAGCGATCCTGCCCCGGTGCGACCCGATGAGGCCTCGTGCCAACCCCCTGTAATCCGTTGAAAAAAAGAGCGTTAATACGTTCTTCCCACGAGGGTTGCCTTGCCGGGCTTGCCGCAGGCAATGCACTTCCCGTCCGTTGACGGTACGTAGGGAGAACGGACTTCAGTGCCGAGAATACTTGAGTTTGCCTTCTCCTCGATAACATCACCACAGCCCCGTTCCCTGCACCAGTGGACGACCGCGACTTTTCCATCGTTCAGCGCTGCATTGAGAGCATCCATCGTGTCAACAGAGCAGAGGTGTGATTTCGTGTGCTCCTCGGCCTTTGCGCGAATGGCTTCGGTGATCTCCCCGAGCACCGTTGTCACGCCGTCCGCAACGGTTGCGAGCTCGATCTGGCTCTTCTCGCCCGTCCGCTTCACAGCCATCACTTTCCCACCGTCCAGATCCCTGGGTCCGAGTTCGAGCCGGAGCGGTACGCCCCGGAGCTCCCACCAGTAGTATTTCGCCCCAGGCCGCATGTCGCGGGTATCCATCTTGACCCGGAACCCGGCGGCCTTCAGGTCCGCCTCCAGTTTCTGTGCAGCCGCGAGTACGTCATCGTGCCGTTTCCCGATCGTGATTGGGACGATGACTGCCTGGACCGGGGCAACGGCTGGTGGGAGGATGAGCCCCTTATCGTCGCCGTGCAGGCTGAGGAGGGCCGCAATGCTCCGCTCCGAGATCCCGTAGCAGGTCTGGTTGGCCAGCTGCTGCTCCCCGTTTATGTCCTCGTAGTTGATCGAGAAGGTCTTCGAGAAGTGCGTGCCAAGGTGGTGCACGGTCCCGATCTGGAGGGTCTTGCCTCCCGGCATGATAGCATCCACCGCAATGGTATAGTCAGCACCCGGGAATTTGTCCCAGTCCGGGCGCTTCGAGATGGTAATCGGGATACAGAGCCCGTCATAGAACTCTTTGGTAAGGGCGAGCTCGTACTCCACCTGGGCTTTTGCCTCGTCCCAGGTCGCATGGACGGTGTGCGACTCCATGAACGAGGTGATCTCGCGGAGCCGGATCAGGGGGCGGGTCTGCTTTGTCTCGTACCGGAACGTGTTGACGATCTGGTAATATTTCATCGGCAGGTCGGCATGCGAGCGGAGCCAGAGGGCATACATGGGGTAGATCGCGGTCTCACTTGTAGGTCTGAGCGCGAGTTTGACATCGAGCGGAGTCCTGCCACCGTGGGTGACCCAGTAGACCTCGTCCTCGAAACCCTTGATGTGCTCGGCCTCCTTCATGAACTCCTGCTCGGGGATGAGCAGGGGAAAGAGCGTCTCCTGGTGGTCGCGATCCAGCAGTTCGCGGAGCCCGTTGTACACGAACTTGCGGATTGCAAACCCGTACGGGTACCAGACGTACAGGCCCTTGACCGGGTAGCGGACATCCATGATCTCGGCCCGCCAGAGAATATCGTTATACCATCCGGAAAAGTCCTGCTTCGGCGGCAGGGTGCCTGTATCGTCGTCCATAAAAATCCTCTTAACCTACTAAAGATATGACCACCGGCGTAATAAAAGCCTCGACACACGCGGCGATGGCGACCAGCGGGAGGACCCAGAGGAGGAAGATCCGGGCATACTGTTTTACATTGGTACCGGTATCCCCGTTGCCGTACCATTCCGCGATCAGTGACTGGGCGAGCATGATCCCCAGGGCCCCGGAGATGATGAATGCCGGGATCTCGAAGATGCCGTGCGGGACGAGCGCAGCGGCTACGAAGATGGCCGGGTGCTCCAGGTGGACGATCTCCACGATCGCCCCGATCACGACGCCGTTTAAGCTCATGATGAAGATCGTGAGGATGCCGAACGAGGCGCCGCCTAGGAAGAGGAGGATACAGGCCTCAAGGTTGTTGACAAAAAGTTTTGCGCACATGTCAGCGGGATTATCTGTTGACATAGATCCCGCGACCTCTTTCTCGAAGAGTGCCATGAGGTTCTCGCCCACCGCCGGATTCTGCGCTGATCCGATCCACCCGATACACATGGTCGTAAAGAAGAGGAGGAGGGTGATGATGAGCGCATTCACCAGCGGGGAATTAGACATACAGGACCATCCGCACCATGTCCCTGATACCCGGTGCGAACCCGACAACGATCATCGCGAGCAGGACCAGGTGCCAGAATGCGGTGTTCGCTTCCTTGCGGTATAACTCCATGATATAGATCGCAGGGAAGAGGACTACGAGTTTTAAGGGATACATCACGAATGCCGTGCCCGTGAGATTGATCAGTCCCGAACCAACGACATGCTGCTCAACGTACTGGAGGGTAGGGTGGAGTTCGATGCCGAAACTCGTGGCGCTGGCATCGAGGAGCTGGCCGAAGAGCAGGGTGATGTAGAGCGGGTCGCGGACATATTCCCACCGGCAGACGTACCTCATGAATGCCCAGACGAGAGTGGTTGCGACTGCTCCCATGAGAAGAATGGCTGAGAGGACAGAGAGGTCAACGCCATGGTGGGTCGTGCTCCATGCAACGAGAACGAGCGCGGCGACGACAACGGTCATGGTGCCGGCCCAGAAATAGAAGGTGAGGAAGTTATTGGTCAGCCCCCTGAGCGTGAGATAGCGGGAGAGGAAGAGGATTGCGACCGTATAGAAGAAGAGGACGAAGTAGATGAGCGGGGTGATGAGGAGAAACTTGAAATCTCCGGTGATCATGCCGGTGTCCTCGATCACCCGCATGAGGCCGCCAAGGACCACGTAGGGGAGGGTGGCGAGGATGAACGTTGCATCAATCTTGAAGCCGATGTCGGCAAGCCACGTCGAGGTCGTGAGCCAGCGGTAGAGCAGGTACACACAGGCCACGAGGATAATGGCGTACGTGAGCGTATCGACTACGTTATATGCCTGCCCGTAGCGTATGGGATCGATGTAGTATTTGTATATGAAATCACTAATCATCCATGATCACAATGAGCGCAGATGCAATAAAATTACTCAAAGAGAAGGTCTTTGACAAGTCACGGTGGATGCAGATGCCCCGCGATGTTGTGATCGGCCACGATGTTCTCACCCAGATCCCCGCGGTCTGCGATGACTTGAAACTCGGGAAGACTGCGCTCATGATCTCGGGAAAGAGTACGATGGAACTCGCCGGCAACCGGGTCCGGGATATCCTTTCAGAGCGTCACACGATAACTCCGTTCTTTGCCGAGGAGATCAGCCTGCCGGTGATCAAGGCAGCCGAGGCGGCAGCGGCAGATGCTGATTTTCTCCTTGGGGTGGGTGGCGGCCGGGTGATCGACACGGCCAAGATAGTCTCCTACAATCTCGACCGGCCGTTCATCTCCGTGCCAACGGCCGCATCGCACGATGGCATTGCCTCGGCCAGGGCCTCGGTCTCCCTTGAGGGTGGGCATTCCTCGCTGGAAGCCCAGCCCCCGATTGCCATCATTGCTGACACCGGTATCATTGCAAAAGCCCCCCACCGGCTCCTCGCCGCGGGATGTGCAGACGTGATCTCGAATTACACCGCGATCCTTGACTGGGAGCTTGCCCACCGGGTCCGGGGCGAGCCGGTGAGCGAGTACGCGATTGCGCTCTCCAGAATGACCGCAGAGATCCTGGTAAAGAACGCCGGCACCATCAAGCCGCACCAGGAGGAGTCGGCGTGGTTCGTAACCAAGGCGCTCGTCTCAAGCGGGGTTGCGATGAGTATCGCCGGTTCGTCCCGGCCCGCGAGCGGCGGGGAGCACAAGTTCTCCCATGCCCTGGACCGCCTGGCCCCGGGCAAGGCGCTGCATGGCGAGAGCTGCGGGATCGGCACCATCATTTCCATGTACCTGCACGGCGGGGACTGGAGAGGGATCCGTGCATCGCTGAGAACCATCGGTGCTCCCGTGACACCGGCCGAGGTCGGTATTGATGATGCCATTGCAGTGGAGGCACTCCTGATGGCAAAGGATATCCGTCCCGAGCGCTTTACCATATTCGATATGGGGCTGACACGGGAATCGGCGGAGAACCTCGTGCAGATGCTCTACCGGGAGTGAGAGGGTGGATATGACAGATACCAAAACGAAGGTGACACTGGTCGGGACCGTGCTCGCAAAGCCGGGCCTGGAATTCATCTATGAAGGTGAAGCGCCGGGATGCGGGACCTGCAAGGTGAAAAAGGCCTGCAACAATCTCCAGAAGGGCAGGAAGTACCGGATCGTGACGGTCCGCAGCACCCATCACGAGTGCGAGGTCCACTTCAACGGGGCAACGGCTGTCGAGGTGACGGAAGCCCCGATCACGCTCCTCATCAGCCCCGAGATGGCGATCATCAACTCGAAGATCAAGCCGGAACTCTCCTGCAACAAGCATGACTGCCGGAGTTACCCGCTCTGCCGGCCCGAGGGGGTAGTCGATGGCGAGAAGTATGTCGTCGTGGATGTGCTCGGGAATGCATCGGACATCTGCGAGAAGGGCCGGTCGCTGAAACTGGTGGAGATCAAGCCGGCGTAACCCCGGATCTCTTCGGGAATAACGCAATCTTTTTCTATAGCATATTGACTTAGCGAGGGTGATCCGCCCTCCCCATCCACACCCGTTCTGCCAGCTGCACCACGTGCTCATACCCCTCGACGTCCCTGCACCACCGCACCGGCACAGCCCCGAGCCCCCAGTATGCGCCCGCCAGGGCCCCGGTGCATGCCCCGACCGTGTCCGCATCCCCGCCAAGGTTGATTGCAGAGAGGATTGCATGTTCGAAGGTCTGCGACTCCATGAAGCAGGTGAGGGCCGCGTGGGAGCACTGCACCGCATCGAGTCCCGGGACTACCGGATATTCCTGGTAATTTCCCAGCACCGCGTGTACCTCCGGGTATCTGCAAAGCGATCGTGCGTGCCGGAATGCAGTTCCGCGGGAGATCCCCCGCACCATATCGCTCACCATCACGTTCAGGAACGCGGAGCAGTGACCCCCGACGGGGTCGCAGTGCGTGATCGCGGAACAGCAGAGGCTCATGTCATAGACCTGAGGAGCCGGAGAGAAGATTCCCAGCGGGAACCCCCGCATAACACTCCCGTTCGACCGGCTGCCGTGATTTCTCTTATGCACGAGCCATGCAGCCTGGTGCGGCACGGTTCCGGATCTGACAAGATCAAAGAACAAAGTTGATGTAGGACCAAACCATTCAGGTCGTACTATAAAAGCACCGGATAATTTCTCTACAATGTCCTTTTCACTGAAGCCCTTGCACGCAACCAACGATTCCGCGATCGCACATGCCTGCATGGTGTCATCGGTCACTTCCCCCTTTTTCCGGAAATGGCGCCCACCGGGCAGCATTTGAGCCAGCCACGCTTCAGGTTTTCGAGATCCTTCCAAAGGCGCACCCATTGCGTCCCCAATTGCGAGCCCAACCAGCGATCCCACGTGCCGCATTATTCCAGATATAAACCTCACCAATAAAATATATCTGCACCACAAAAAGAGGATCTCCTAGGAAAGGTGATAGTGTGCAAAAGGAAGAGTTACTGCATTTACACATGCTGATGATCCACATCAAGAAGTACTACGAAGGCGTCACCAACGAAGAGATCGAGACGGACCGTTACAACTCCATGGAAATTTCCCCGGTTCACATTCACAAGGACAAGAAAGCCCATAAGGACGCTCTCCTCACGCTCGGTGATGAGATTGTCACCCATATCCACCACCGCCCCGTGCATGTGGTGAACTATTCTCCTGAGACTGCAACCCAGAAAGCTGCGGCCGAACATTAACCGTTATGGATGAGGAATTGGCTCTTCGGGAGATCATCTCCCGCATCCTCACCCTGGATCCCGATGTCGTGGATGATGTGGCCGTTGTTGCGGCCAAGATAGAGATCTGCCGGAAATACCGCCTCCATGCGGTGCCGAAGAACTCCGCTATCCTTGCCGTTGCGCAACCGGAGGATCGGGAGACGCTTCGGAAGATCCTGATGGTCAAGCCCTCCCGCACCCTGTCCGGGGTTGCCCCGGTTGCCGTGATGACTTCCCCGTATCCCTGCCCCCACGGCAAGTGCCTTCCCTGCCCGGGCGGGCCGGATCACCCGTTCCATTCCCCACAGAGTTACACCGGTGAGGA
>JBAYMI010000012.1:0-14798 GCA_041663625.1 Methanoregula sp. | reverse complement strand
GTTCTTTTCCTGCCGCTCTTCGTGTTCCTGCCGAAGCTTATCCAGCAAGCCATGAAGGCGGACACGGACGCCGCGATCGAGGCGTTCGGGAAGAACGAGCAGGTGAAGAAAGTCTTCTGGACCCTATTCATCTCGATGGCCGGGCTGGTGCTGGCTCAGGTCCTGGACCCGGTGATAGCTCAGCAGATTGTCGGGCTGATTACGGGGATGGGGGGGTGACAGGAACACTTATCCCTTCGAATTTGAACTTTTTTTGTTAAGAATTCTTTTAGGGTTGTTACAATACCATTGAAAATTTTAATGCTGTTATAATTTGATAATGGCGTTAAAATTTACAATCGACGGTTTTTTGAGAAAATTGTTATCGAACATCCTGCATCTTACGATTTTATATGATCGTAAGAATAAACTGGAGATTGTACGACGGGGTTCACCATAACTTCGAATCAGGATGAACCCTACCTGCCTTAACGGCATGATACAATAATTTTCTGACCTCATGAAGATTTGGATCATGCCTCCATTTGAAGAAAAAGGAGGTTATAAGTCATATGAAATTGTTTAAACCGACAGTCATCCTGCTCGTCTTGTTGCTAGCAGCGATGATTATCGTACCGATGGTGAGCGCTGAACCAGATAATACTATTCCGGATAAAAATTTTGTCAGTGTAGAAATAGCGACGTCCGTTGGTAATTATTATGTTGAGCAAATCTCTGGTTCGATGCAAGAATATTCGGATTGGAAAGGGGCAACCGTTCAAAAAGCAACTACCTATTATGATTTTAATGAGAAAAAATCTGCATACTCGTTTGATGTCCTTGTAAATGGACAGTACGCCGGGTACCTGATGATTTCTGCCACACGGGATAATTATCCTCTACTGGAATTTTCCAAAGGCAAGACCCCCGACCGTGAGATATCCAATCAGGTAAAAGTAACAGAACTTGCAGCAGCTGATGCGAAATCACAGCAGGCCACTCTTGGTGCAGGACGCCCGCTTTATCTTGGGGCAACCTTCTTTTATATGGAATATCCGGTTGAAAAAACCAGTACTGTGAAAAGTACATCGCAACAAAGCC
This sequence comes from Methanoregula sp., assembly GCA_041663625.1. Lineage (GTDB taxonomy): Archaea > Halobacteriota > Methanomicrobia > Methanomicrobiales > Methanospirillaceae > Methanoregula. The sequence continues at coordinate 13,718 of JBAYMI010000012.1, read as the reverse complement.
AGGACAAAATTCTTGTTGACCTTTATGAGATGAGAATTATTGAGCCAAAAACGGTCTCCGGTTCCGGGAATACCGCGATCAGCGCTGAATTGACTGCTGCACAAAATGAAGTACGAGCAGTTCTTGATCAAACCTCAATCCAGAAATTCCACCAAGAGAAAAAATTGGAAGCACAGGCTGAGTGGGATGCCGTCGATAAAGTGAGTGTATCTTCATCAACGAAAACGGCCGAAGTCAGATCTGTGTCAGCATCATATATCATTGAGAAAATAATTTCTGGTGTTCCAAATTTTAAGTGGCTCCATGGTTGTTCACCAACATCAGCCGCAATGGTTCTGGGATATTGGCGCGATCGCGGTCTTACCAGATTACCTGATGCACAAATGCCTAATGGCGATCCTCTGAATGAGGATTTGGCTCTTGCTATGGGTACCGATGCAAGTGGTTCAACATGGCCTTGGATGATAGCATACGGAATAAACAGAGTTGTTGCTGTCGATAATGGTTATCATTATACCTCTGGAAGTGCAGTCGTTACCGCATATAGCTGGCCGGCTATTCAAAGCGAAATTGATTCTGACAGACCGTTTGTATTGTCAATGCTATGGGCAGGGGAGCCAATCTATGCTTTCGGACATAGCGTCGCGGCAGTCGGATATGGGTATGATAGCTGGGGCTCATCCAAGTTCATCAGAATTTACACTACGTGGGATGATCCGTCGGATACATATATCCGCTTTGGTAACTGGGTCGGAGCAATGAACACTTACGAACGCCCGGATTATACCTATACAATCACATCTTCTGCCGGCTCTCACGGAACCATTTATCCGGCGGGGTCTATTCAGGTGCCAACAGGTACCGAGGTAGTGTTCACAAGTACTCCCGATTCCGGTTACATCATTGATCAAATCCTTGTTGATAATTCTCCCGTTACTCAGAATCCCTACACGTTCTCAGATGTAACTTCAGACCATACAATCACTACCACATTTAAAGAAGATGCTCTCCCTGCAATCGTACCGCTTTGTCAAGCCGGGGATGCATTCGATGCAACTAGGTATCCGCAAAACTGGCCCCAGTCCGATCCGATGACAGTTTCCTGTAACTGGGACGGGAACGGGCGCGTGTATCTCTCGGGCAGCAGTTCAGAACTTATCGGAACGCACGCCGACGACGGTTTCACTGTTGATACTCCAAATGGGATACAGTTCGATGCCGAAGGCCACTATGCACATCAGCATGCGCCGCTGGAACTGACATCAGGTATGAATACAGGTTCCAATACGCTCACATTGATTGTTCGTAACTATATGGGACTTTCGATGAGTTATGGATCATCAACAGGTATTGGTACGGATCAAACTCCGTATATTATCGAAGTGAATGACCAGTCTATGATTGCAGCAGCCCAGTCTTCAGCTGCAAAGGCATTTACATTCGTCCCGAACAGCACCCCTCTGAACGAGAGCATATCGACCACAACAACTCAAAAAATACGATAAGTTAGCCGGTCGTGATACCTAATGAAAATGGAACTTCTCCGGAAAAACCGGAATGAAAAAAACCATATTTTAGTAAAACAACAGGGAACTGATTTCGTATGAATCAACACCAGGGAAAATATGGCAAAATCAAGTTCCATTTCATTTTCCTTTTTTTAATCATTATCTTCTCGTCTTTTATCTCTGTAGCCAGCGCCGGGGCGCCGCCACTCGATAACCGGCCTGGCTATTTACTTCCGCACCTTTTTCCACCTTATATCAACCAGTCGGCAGGTGACTGTTTCACTGAAACTGATTCTTTTAAAGCATTTAATCACCCGTTCAGACCCCCGCCGTTTTTTCTCAATATGTCTGAAAACTATGCTTTCATGAACATTTCATGTGAGAATACGGGTGAACGATACGTATCTGAAGTCTGGTATTTTGCAGACTGGGATGAATTCAGTACGCAGAGGGAATCCCTTTTTGGGTATCTGACACGACATGGAACGGTATCTAACGTCTCACTTGATCTTTCCCCGGAACTTGCCCGGACGAATAATTCATACATATCAGGATTTTCAACCCGGCAGATTGACGCAATAAGATATGAGAATTCCCTCACGGCGGGATATTTTGTCATCATTTCTACAAACATGTTCCCGGAACCGAGTTACTATATCACGTACTATGGCATTGTTGGACCAGCAAATCTGCAGGAACATACGCCACAACTCAAAACCCTGATAATGTCAACTTTTCCGGGGTTAATGGAATACCAGACCTGCGTTTTCAATCCGGAATCTCCTATGATGGAACAATCGTTGCCTCTCCCGACCGGACTTTCATTTATCGCTGTTATGGTTGTGATGTTCATCAGGTCACTGAGAGGCCGGTTATGAGTGGCATCAACCGTACCTGGCGACAGCACCGGGAATTGTCGCGTTGATTTCGGGGAGGGGGTTCTGACCCCTCTTTTTCTCGTCAGGAAGCCTCAAAAACGAGGGTATGATCCCCCAGGTAAAATAAGCCCTATACGGGCTCCTTTTCTCCCACATATCCCCAGGCCAATACCGGAAAACCCCGTAAAACACTCCTTTTTCATTCCTGCGGAGAATATGCCCTATCCTCGCCCCGTTTGCCAAAATACGGCAGAATTACACCTCGTATAACCGCCACCAAAGGCCCTTAAATCGTGCCGGTTTTTACCACCTATTTTACCCCATCCGGGCACCGGAAAGGCTGCCGGAATGCGAATATGAAGGTCGATTTTTCCGAGTGTCAAACCCAGAATGGGTGAAACAGGAGAAGAATCCCGCGGATTCTTCGACGGAGGTTCTAAAAATGGGATTTTTGGCAGTTGAGTGACGTAAGCCGGTCCATGAACCGGGGAGGAAACAAACAAAAGAGAAGCGACGTGATCAGCGATCAAAATTTCACAGTTATAATACGCTTAACGGAGCCCTCCCCCACGGACTTCATGGATTTTCTTGACGGGAGAATTTTAAACCGTGGTTCCCCGATAAAAAGTAAAGGGGTCAATTCTTTCTGTTCTGTGATATTTTTACTGTACACCGGCGATCCGCCACGCCCCTTTTGGCACCGCCATCTCGAATCGTGCCCCCCTGCCCGGCTCACCGGTCTCGGTGATCGTGAGACCCGTAATTAAAAGGATCTCCCGCGAAAGTGGTAAGCCAAGACCTGTGTTCTTTCCGAACCCGCGCTCGAAAATTTTCATCTTCTCCGCTTCAGGAATACCATCGCCATCGTCTTCACATACAATGATAAAATGGCCATCGTATTCCTCAACCGAGAACCGGATAGTCGTGATCTTCCCTCCGTACCGCATGGCGTTGTCTATCAGGTTGTAGATTACCTTGGCAATGAGGGGATCTGCGAACACCTCCGTTTCGGCAGGGAGATCGTTTTTCACCAGGATCCTGCCGGGCGGGGCCTGTGCTGCCGCAGTGTCCACGAGCGTGCGTGGATCCTGCCATTGGGGAGTACTAACGCCAATGTTCTCGTATTCTCTGGTGAACTGGATCATGTCAGCGATCCGCTGTGCGGCGATTTTTACCTTCTGGAAATATTCACTATGAGTTGTGTCGGGCTGTTTGTTTGCTAGAAGGGCAAGGTACCCGTTCAGTGCGGTGAGCTGGTTGTTGATGTCGTGGCGGGTGATGGAGGTGAGGAGGTTGAGTTTCTGGTTCGCCTGCTGAAGCGCCTCCTCCGCCTGCTTGCGCCTGGTGATATCCCGTACTAATCCGCTTACTCCAATGGGCATTCCCGTTTCATCTTTTATAACGAACGCTGATAGGGAGGTTGATCTGGATGTCCCATCCATTTTTTTCAGCATCACATCGTAATCGTGAATGAAACCGTTTTCAGAAAGGATTGAATACATATACTCTATCCCGGCAGGGTTTTCGTAGAGGTTGCGTATCGGTGTTCCTATAAGATCCTCTGCGTTTCGTCCGGTAAACCGGACTATGGATGGCGATACCATCCGGATGATTCCCTCATTGTCGGTCTGGAAATATAGATCTTCCATGGTTTCAAAAATTTGTTTGATTCTGGACTCGTTTTCTTTTGAGGTCCCGATGAGCTTCCTGTATTCCGTAAGATCCCGGATAACCCCGAGTACCCGTTCCTTGTCAACCCGTCCCAGCCGGGCCTCGATATGATGGCAGCCGGAATGAAGGGTGATATCGTATTCAACCTGCTGGAGGTTGCCGGTATCGATCGCAAGGGAAATTTTCTGCAGGATCTGTCCCACCACATCTGGATTGATACAGGTATCGCGGATACTCGTACCGATGATTGTACCGGTGTGGAGTGTGCGCACATTCTCATCATTTGAATGATAGTCCAGGTACACACCGTCACGGGAAAAGATGACCAGGGTATCCGGCATCGCTGCAATGATGGCATTCTTATGCCGCTCGCTCATTTCAAGGGCGGTCTCGGCTTCTTTACGGTCGGTGATATCGCGACCTACCGACTGGTATTCTTTCACGGTCCTGCCATCCGGATCAAATATGGCACGATCGCTCCACTGCTGCCACCGCATGCTGCCATCCGGCATGATGATCCGGTGTTCGATTACCCCGACAGGATTTTCCGGCGTAAGCGATGCGAAAAACTGCCGGAGCGAAGCTGCATCGTCCGGGGGAATTTCTGGCCTGAACCTGCTTCCGATCATCTTTTTTTGGTCCAGCCCGAAGTAACGGCAATAGGCCCCGTTCACAAAAGCGTGTGTCCCATCCGGGAGGAAACGGCAGATGAACTCCGTCTGGCCCTCCACAACCGCGTGATACCGTTGCTCCCGCTCCCGCAGGGCATCCTCCGCCCGTTTGCGTTCAGTAATATCCCGGATTTCTCCCGCAATTCCTGCGGGAGTACCATCAGGATTGAAGATCTGGTTCGCGCTTATTGATGTCGGAACCCGTGTCCCGTCCCGTCTGATCAGGAGCACCTCATAATCCCTCACATGTCCCTTCTTCGCGATCTCATTGAGCAGGGTTTGCCGGTCTTCCGGATTGGCATAAATATCTGTTACCGGTTTTCCGATTAATTCCTGCTGCGTCCACCCGGTCAGGCGATACAGGGAGGGGGAGAGGACCGTGATGAGCCCGTTTATATCTATCTGGTAATACAGGTCTTCAAACGATTCAAAAATCCGGCGGTACTGTTCTTCGCTCTCCCTGAGTGCATTCCCGATGCGTTTTTGTTCGGTGATATCCCGGACCGTGCCAATATACGCCCTGGTAGTACCGTCCGGGTTATTCTGGGGTACTATCGTAATGAGACCATCAAATATTGTACCATCCCGTTTTCTAAACTGGAGGGGGAATTCATGGATATATCCGTTCTTCCTGACGCGTTCAAGGAACGCATGCCGTTCCTCCGGGTAGGCATAGGTGGAAGCAACATCGATGCCAAACGTTTCTTCGCGGTTCCTGCAGCCAAGCGTTTTTACCAGAGCATCATTAAAATCGATATATCGCCCCTGCGGGGTTGTGATGAATACACTGTCCAGCGTTGTCCTGAAAAACTCACGGTACCGTTCCTCACTCTCCCTGAGCGCATCCTCAGCTTGTTTTCGATCACTTATATCACGTCCATGGAAAACGAATCCCCAAATCCCTTTCACATCAGGGAGAAAGGTGAGATTGCCTTCAACGTAGATCGTACGACCGTGCCGGTGATATCCCCGGAACGGGGGAACCGGGATGGAAACCCCGGGCTTCTGCCTTGCGGCCTGGGCGCACACCCTGATTATTTCGATATCTGCAGGAAGAAGCCCAAACGCGGTCCCCATCTCAAGAATTTTCTTACCGGGCAATCTGTCAGATTCCTGCCAGGAGATCCGTTGTACCGAAGGACTGGCATAGGATAGAATGCCGTTAAGATCGGTTATTACGGTGAAATCGGTGATACTCTCGGTAAATGCCCGGAATTTCTCTTCAGAGGTTTCGAGAGCTGCCTGTTTTTCTGCAAGTTCATGCAGCTGCTTGCGGAGCACCCCTTCGGTTGCAGCGATCTGCTCACAGGAAGCATTGAGTTCCTCGTTTTTCCTGAGCCGTTCCTCTTCTGCCAGTTTGCGCCCGGTTATATCGGTCAGGAAGTTCAGGGTGGCCGGGCGCTCATTCCAGGAGATAGCAACAACATTCAGTTCAACCCACCGGATTGTTTTGTCCTTCTGGTATACCCGGAACGTACACCGGGACGGAACAGGTTCTCCCTCAATCTTCTTTTTATACAGGTCGAGCAGCATTCCACGATCTTCCGGGTGAACAAACCGGGTAAACTGCTGGTCGAGCAGTTCCTGCTCGGAAAACCCGGTGAATTTTGTTGATTGCGGATTTGCCCTCCGGAGCAACCCGTCCTGGACAACGCAGATCGCCTCATCGGTATTTTCGATTAGCTGCCGGTATTCCTGTTCGCTTTTCTTCAGGGCCATCTCTGCCCGTTTCTCGGAGATTGCACGGAGGAGCTTGTGCGCCAGTTCGGTGAACTGGGATGCGGGATCACCTCCTTTCTGGAGGTAAAAGTCAGCACCGTTGTTGAGCGCTTCGATGACCACTTCTTCCCGGCCCCGGCCGGTAAAGAGGATAAATGGTATGGTATCGCCTGCAGCGCGAAGCGTTTTCAAAAACGTGATCCCGTCAATATCCGGCATCTCGTAATCGGAGATAATTGCATCGTACTGTACATCCTTCAGCTGTCCGAGTGCCAGGCTTGCTGATGATATTGTATCGATGGTAAAGACGCCCTCACTCTCAAGGAAACATTTGCCTAGTTCCAGCAGATCGGGATTGTCGTCTACGTAGAGGATGCGGATTGCTGATGTCATCATGCACCTTTCCTCTCCATCCTGTTGGGATTGTGTACCTCCGGAGTGCTTTGAGGTATGATTTTTTTTGTTAAAATGGGGATGTCCGGTTCAGTTACCCGTGATAGATCCGTTGTAATTTTTCTCATAGCCTCGCCTGGAATAAATTATTCAGGAGTGATATTTCCGATCTGGATCATCAGTAACGACACCGTATCCGGTCATGCATTCACGGTCGCAGTAATGATGACCGGTTCAGTACCCCATGTTGCATTATAACGGTTGGATTCCTCCAAAATTTTTATTTTTTTTACGACAACTGATGGAATGGCGCATATATATTTAATAATTATGATGAAGTTCCATGAAACGGGACTACAGGTACCGGTAATCGGTAAACCTTTCCGGTATTTTATACGTAACGGCTGAAGTAAAGTCTTGTAAAAACCATATGATTCCGACAAGCTGATCGATCGTCAAGCGACACCTGAATAGCCGATGAACCGTAACGAGGGCTGATCGTGGGGTTGTAAAACGCCGGTTCACCCGTTCTCGTCCCACCCGCTTGCGTTCTCTTCATTCCGGCTGGCGTTGCCTCTTCCCATGATAAAAAAGTAAAACGGGCTGAGGGGTATCTCATACCCGCAACCGGTTAAATTCTCCCGGTGTCTTACATCCGTCACGACACGGTCAAGCCAGTCCTGCGAATTATCATGCAATTCTTGGTGGCCAGAATTATCCGGGCCACGTAACCATAGTTACAATATTCCATCCCGTCACATTATTCACAAGATAAGAGGATCGCGATGAAACAACCCGACCTCGCTACTGAGATCGACATGTTCGGACGGATGACGATTGCCCTTGAGGAGATTGAGGCGTGCCGGGAATTTGTCTCTCTCATTCCTGAAGTCAGGACGAACATGGTATTTGCACAACCACATGCAAAAACTCCCGGAGAAGTCATGGCCGTAGATGGCCGGATTACCATCATCAATGGCATGCCACGGGCTGCCGGGAGAGTCCGGTTCGGGGCATCGGACCATATGGCACGGCTCATCATCGAACTCATGAAGACCGATCTATCCGTCCGGGCCGGGATCGATTTTGCAAATCCCCCGGGGTTTTCAGACTGGCTGTCAGACTATTGCATAAAGCAAGGCTGGGTATCTGTCTTGATTGACCGTATGACCGAGCCTGCCGAAATCAGGATTGCAGGGTCATCGATGCAGTGGAAGGCGGCAGAGGCGGTCCGGGTCGCTGGGGGGAGAGTGCCAAAAATTATCTGCGATGCCGGAGGAATGGGAAAGGAGCCGGTCTGTATCATTGTGGGGGATGAACCCATTGGGATTGCACGGGATGTGTGCGAACTTGCACGGGACTATGCACAATCGCGGGAATAATTCTTTTCCCTATCCCGATTCCTAACGTTGTAATAGTATTCTGAATAATATACTGTGAAGGCAATTACCATGGAACTCGACGAAATTACCATCAGCAGGGCGATTCTTTCAGCACAGATGAATACCCTGATCGATTATATGGAACTGGATGTGGCTGTCGTGGGAGCCGGGCCGGCCGGACTTACCTGCGCCGCACTGATCGCTGAAAAAGGTATCAAGGTTGGCATCATTGAAAAGAAACTCTCGGTCGGTGGCGGGATGTGGGGTGGCGGGATGATGTTTCCCCGGATTGTCGTGCAGGAAGAGGCACGCCGCCTGCTTGACCGGTTCTCAATCAAATCAACTCCCTACAAAGAAGGATATTATGTTGCAAAATCCGTTGAAGCGGTCTCCAAACTTACCGCTGCCGCGTGTGATGCCGGGGCTGAATTCTTCAATCTCACGTCCGTAGAGGATGTCATGATCAAGGCAGACGGGCGGATCAGCGGGCTCGTGATCAACTGGACTGCCGTGGAGATGGGAAAACTCCATGTCGATCCGCTTGTCATGGGCTGCCGGTATGCTGTCGATGCTACCGGTCACGACTCGGTTGTTGCGAGGCTTGTGGAAAAGAAAGGTGGGAATATCGAGGTAAAAGGCGAGAGTTTCATGTGGGCAGATCGGGCTGAATCCCGTATCCTCCAGCATACCAAGGAAGTTTTCCCCGGTCTTATTGTTGCCGGTATGTCGGCAAATGCGGTCGGCGGAGAGAGCGCATGGGACCGGTGTTTGGCGGTATGCTCCTCTCCGGGGAGCATGCAGCCAATCTTGTTCTCCAAAATATGAAAGAATGATCAGGAATTGGTTTGCTATGAGTGGATTCACTCACGTGTATTCAATTTTTTGGAAACCCCGTCAGGAGCAAGGAAATAATGCATGCTCTCATTGATCAGGGACGACAAGGGAAGACACCCTGGCAGGTGGTATCAGTAGCCGCAGCTGAAGGAATTGATGCAGAACTCTTGTGCGAGAGGGTAGCTGAAGGAAGTGTGGTCATCATGCAGCGCGGCAAACGTTGCATAGGCATTGGGAAAGGGCTCTGCACAAAAGTCAATGTCAATCTCGGCACTTCAACAAGTAAAGTCTGTGTAGATGATGAGATCGCCAAGGCTCATATTGCCGAACAATACGGAGCGGATACAATAAGCGATCTCTCCATGGGCGGGGACATCAACGCTATCAGGGCGGCAATCATCGCCAGTACAACGCTTCCGATAACTACCGTACCGGTATACCAAACGGTTGTGGAACACGGCTTAAAAGAGATGACTGCCGAGGACATCCTTGCAACCCTTACGATGCAGGCAGAGCAGGGTATCAGCTCGTGCGTGATTCACTGCGTGAGCCACACCCTGCTGCAGGAATTCCGCAGGAAGAACCGGATTCTCGGTGTTGTTTCAAAAGGCGGTTCGATTACCAGTGCCTTCATGCTGATAAACCAGTGCGAAAACCCCTTCATCGAACACTTTGAGGAGGTCCTCTCTATCTGCAAAAAGTACGATATCATACTTTCACTGGGGAATACTGCGCGAAGCGGGTGTATCCATGACCAGCGCGATAAAGCACAACTTGAGGAAATTCGATCGAATGTCGCACTCGCACATCGTGCCCATGAAACAGGGGTACAGGTAATTATCGAAGGGTCCGGTGGACACATCCGGAGCGATCGGATCGCTTCGTATGTCCGATATCAGAAACGGCAGTCCGCCTTTCCTCTCTTTGTTGCCGGGCCGCTTCCGGTTGATATTGCGGTTGGGTATGACCATATCGCTGGCTGTGCCGGCGCGAGTATTGCAAGTGCGGCAGGAGCTGATTATCTCTGTTATATTACGCCCGCCGAACATCTTGGGCTTCCTGGCCCTGAGTCAGTCAAGGAAGGCCTCATCGCATTCCGGATTGCTGCGCATATCGGTGACACAGTAAAATACAAAAACGTGGAAGCCGACAAAAGGGTTGCACTGATGCGTGCGGCGCTTGATCGGGAGGGTCAGATATGTTGTGCTCTTGATCCTGCACGAGCACGGGAACTCGCTGATGGCGAAACTGAGTGTACGATGTGCGGTGAGTTTTGTGCGATTAAGATTATGCGGGAATTTTAAGGTTATTCCTTCTGACCATCCTTGGTAAATCCAGAAAACGTGGGAGGCAAAAAATACCAAATTTTTCTGGGGAAACTTTTCTGATTTGATTTTTTATTGCATTTCCTTTGAATGTATGGAATGCTGGATACTAGATATGAGCGTAAATAAGCCCTATACGGGCTCCTTTTCCTGCTACTATCTCCGGGTCAATACCGAAAATCCCCGGATTATCCCTATTTTTAGTTCCTGTGGAGAATACGCCTGTCTCTGCCTCCGTTTGCAAAAATACGGCAGAATTGCATGTCTCCTAAAGGCCACCAATGGCCTTTTAATCGCGCTAGGTTTTACTACCTATTTTAGCCCATTTGGACCTGAAAAGGCTGCCAGAACGCGAATATGAAGGTCGTTTTTTCCGACGGAGGTCTCAAAAATAGGGGAAATCGGGGTAAATCGGGAAACCCGGGCACTTCACGGGAAATAGATCAGATGAAATTTCGCATCTTCTTGACGAGGGCCAGCTGATTGTTTGCCTCGGCCTTTTTCTGCTTCTCGATACTGGTCATGATTTCCGTGACCGGCTTGGCAAGGGTATAGTTCTTGACCGGACGGCCTTTCCTGTCAGAGGCGATTTCTTTGCTTTTGATCCATCCCTGCTCAGCCAGGTATTTTATTGCAAGGCTGACTTCCGGTTGTCGCAGGTCAGTTCCGCGTTCGATATCACGGGATGTTGCTTCCTCTGTGTTCGTGAGGAACACCAGCATATTTGCAACATTTTTCTTCATGCCGATCTGAATGAGGAGGTTGACAAATTCCTCTTCTTTATCGGTGAATAACTGAATTGTCTGCTTTATCATTTGACACTCCTTTTCAGGTTTGTAAAATCCCTAAGGGATGTGACAAGAGAAGAATCCACAAGGATTCTTCGAGTTGCTTCAATCGCGTTATTATTATAACATTAAATGCATTCTGGTCGAATGATCGAAGATTTACATTGTAAATCTTCTCCTCTTCGAGGTCTGATGACCTTTCAGAAAGGAAAAAATAGACGATGAGAGAAACGCGGGAAAATTTTTGTCCGGTGTTTTTCAGTGATATTCCTTCAGTGCCCCTTATGCCCGTTTGGTGCCCCTTCGTGAAATGTCGGGATTGTCGGGATTCTTTTTCACCAGGACATACTCAGTAGCCCTGCCTTTCTTATCCCGTTTCAGGAAAATCCCCTTCGTGCAAAGATCATTCAGGTCCCGGAGAGCAGTCCGATCAATTGCACCGGTAAGTTCCCGGTACGCTTTGTTCGTGATTACACCCCGCTCCCTGACATACCGCACTGCCTGAACCTGCCGGTCGGAAAGTCCCAGTGCGAGGAGCCGCTCATCCGTATAGAAATTTTTGGCAAAAGTCACGCTGAACCAATCCGGATGTGCAGAAAACTCCGGCTCGGGAATCCCATGGTTCTGACAGAGGGTAATCATGCGGCTTGTCCCCGTGCCCCACTTCTCCAGTAATTCACCATAATAAAAGACCTGGGCGAGCAGTGTATTTCGCGGTAATGAACGATGGCCCTCCTGCTGGAGTTCATCGACCGTCATCCCTCCCGTAAGCCAACCGGGGTTCGTAATAATCACGTGGCCATCATAGACACGGATCTGGATCTCGGCGCCGGTCTGGAAATAATCCCGGTGAATAAGCGCATTGATCACCGCTTCACGCAGAGCTTTTACCTAATGCTTTCGAGCATCTGTTTGAGGACATCAAGCCCCTTTTTGATATCTTCAAGATTCCTGCCACCCGTGAGAATGATCTTTCCTGACGAGAAGATAAGAACAACAATCTTTGGATCTTTGATTCGGTATACCAGCCCGGGGAACTGTTCGGGTTCGTACTCGACATTTTCGACATTGAGCGTGATTACCATCTTGTTGAGATTGATATATTTACCGAGATCGTATGAACAGACCATGTTGGTAATCGCAACTTTGGGCTCATTGAGGGTTTCAATACCTGCCCCTTTTACTGACATCATGACGACTGCAAGTCCGTCTATAAGCGCCTTATTGTTACGGGCGCCGGTGAGCACTATCTTGCCCGACGAAAAGATCAGGGACGCCATCTTGGGCTCCTTGATACGATATACTGCACCGGGGAACCGTTTCGTATTGAGTTCGCAGTTCTCAACTTTTTCTGTCAACAAAACAAGATCAATGGATTCGGCAATGGCACCGGAAGCAACGATATTTTCAATCTTTAAGGATTCGTATTTTTTATCAGCCATCTTCTATTCTATGATTTTCGTCGGACGATAATTCTAATGGGCAACCTTTATGGTATGTCCCTTTTGTCGGTTCCGGCAAAATGGTACATTCCTTTGGGCACTGTGATCTCAAACCGTGTCCCCATACTCGGCTCGCTGGTCTCGCCGAGGGTGATGCCGGGGGTGGGTAGGATTACGGGGGTGCGAGGCAATCACCCCATTTATCCCTCCATCCAGATGCCGGTAATCCGGGGGTATGTATCACGAGGGAAAATACGCCCAAATTTATCCCCGATTGCCGGTTTCCGGTCCGGAAACTCCCTCTAAAACCGTCAGGTTCCAGATTGTGAAAATAAGTGCCTTAATATTGCCCTGATTGGCAAAATACGGCAGGATTGGGCTTTAAAATAATGCTCGAAAAAGGCCCTTAAATCGTTCCGGTTTTTACCACTTATTTTACCCCATATGAAGCCCGGAAAGGCTGCCAGAATGCGAATATGAAGGTCGATTTTTCCGAGGACGGTCTAAAAAAATGATATCTACGACGGTAACTCCACTTTATCAGGAAGTCGGGAAACATGGTTGTATGGATCCGTACGGCTTTTCCGCCATGAGGAGAGAACTGGTTTATCAGGAATTCATGATCCACTACCTCTAGGAAGAACAGAAAAAAATATGGGAAGAACTGAGGGCCCTCGAACGTGATTTAGAAAAATTAAAAGAAGATCCAAAATTTCAAAGATTATTGAATCTTGTTGAAGAATTCAGGAGTGAGCCGGTCGCGGAGCAAGTGCGAGCACGGCGCAGTCGTGCGACGCGGTCGGCGATGTGTAGCGAAGGTTTGGTTTGGTTTTTAGGTAATGGTGCGAATTAAAAAGAGTCTTTCCCGATGATCCGGTCGTCATTTCTTTAAGATGTTTGATGTTTCCGGAGTATCATGGTTCTTGAACCGATCCTGCATTTCCTGCTTTTTTTTCCTTGCTTTCTCCAGAAGCTCCCGCTCTGTCTTGAGATCCTCATTGTAAAAACCAGATGATACATGTCATTTCCGCTCTTCCAGGACCATGGAGAACTCAGTCCCCCTGCTCCGGTCAAGGCCGATAGTACCATTCATCTGTTCCACCAGCG
>JBAYMI010000011.1:0-14939 GCA_041663625.1 Methanoregula sp. | reverse complement strand
GCCCCGGGTTGCGATCTCGGTGGACATGCTGGACACGGGGATCGATGTGCCGGAGGTCTGCAACCTTGTCTTTGCGAAGCCGGTCTTCTCGAAGATCAAGTTCTGGCAGATGCTCGGGCGGGGAACCCGGGCCAACAGTGCCTGTGTACATCCCGCATGGCTGCCGGAAGGAAGAAAGGAATATTTCCAGGTCTTTGATTTCTGGAACAACTTCGAGTACTGGCAGATGAACCCGGACGGGGTGAAGAACGAATCACCGGATGCGATCACGAACCGGATCTTCCTCTCGCGGGTCAAGCAGCTCGCGTTCCTGAAAGAGCGGGGCGATGAGGTGCGGGCAACGCAGGTGAAGGACCAGATCCTTGCCGATATCCGCTCGCTTCCCCCGGACTCCGTGAGCGTCCGCGACAACAAAGAGGAGATCAGGAAAGCGCTCGACCCGCAGCTCTGGGACAACGTGGGAGTTGACCCGGTCCAGTTCCTGACCCAGAAGATCATGCCCCTGATGCGGTACCAGCCGGACGTGAACCTGAACACCGCGATCTTCACCTTGCGCTGCGAGCAACTCAAACATGCGATCCTCCGCAACGATGCCGGAGAGATCGAGCGGCAGAAACTTTTGATCGGCGGCATGGTCGAATGCCTCCCGCTCACGCTCGACCGGGTGAAGGAGCGCGAGGCATTTATCCGCGAAGTAAAGTCCAACGCATTCTGGCAGTCTGTGTCGTACGAATCGGCGGAGCGGATGCTTGCCGAGCTTGCGCCGCTGATGCCGTTGATGAGCCGGGAGCCGCAACAGACCATCGTCATCGACATGGGCGACCGGATCGAGATGCGGGAACTGATCCAGATGCTGGGCGAGAAGGAGCAGACCTACATCACGAAGTACCGGGAGCGGGTGGAGGAGCGGATCAGAAAGCTCGCGGCCGACAGCCCGGTGATCCAGAAGATCGCCCGCGACGAAGTGCTCTCGGAGGCCGACATCCGGCAGCTCGAAGCCACCATCTTCGGCCCCGATCTCGCGAAGAACAGCGCGGAGCTCGGGAAGGCCGTCACGAGCACCGAGAGCATCCTGGTCTCGTTCATCAAGCGCGTGCTCGGGATGTATGGCGAGGCGAACCCGGCGGACCGGATCCGGGACGCGTTCCGGACGTACATGATCGAGAACAACAAACACTATTCGGCCGACCAGCTCAACTTTATCCGCATGGTCGAGTCGGTCTTTTCGCAGAAGAAGCACATCACCTACGCCGACTTCTGGGAGCCGCCGTTCATCACGCTCGGGAATGCGCCGGAGCCGATGTTCTCCACCGATGAACTGAAGACGTTTGAGGGGATCTGTTCCCGGATCGAGCGGGAACTTTCGGTTGGGGTGGCTTAGATGAGAGAGCTGCCGGAGGGGTGGGAAATAGTTAAAATCAGGGATATTGCAACAGTTGAAAAAAATGTTGCAACGCCAGAAAGTCTCAACGGAAATTCTCAAAAATTTATCGGGTTAGAAAATATTGAAAGAGAATCAGGAAGATTAGTTAACTTCTCAGAGATTTCCGGAGATGAATTGCGAAGTACCAAGTTCAAATTTACACCAGAGCATATCCTCTATGGAAAACTCCGACCCTATCTAAACAAAGTTTTTTTGCCCGATTTCGAAGGAGTTTGCAGCACTGATATTCTGACAATAAAACCGCATTCCAAAAGAGTCCTAAGAAAATTTCTCGAACTCGTATTGAAAGGGTCTGACTTTGTTGACTATGCAACAACCCGGTCTATTGGTGCAAACCTTCCAAGGGTCAGCCCATCAACTGTGTTAGACTATTCATTTGCCCTCCCCCCACTCCCGGTCCAGCGCCAGATCGTTGCCGTTCTCGAACAAGCGGAGGCGGTGAAGCGGCAGAGGCAAGAGGCGGACGCACTGACGGGGGCGTTGTTGCAGAGCGTGTTCTATGAGATGTTCGGGGATCCGGAGAATAATGAGCGAGGATGGGACTATGCACAATTGGAGGGATTGTGCTCAGTAATCACTGATGGTGAGCATGTCACTCCTCGAAGAACCAATTCTGGAATTTTTCTTTTATCTGCGAGGAATATTCAGAATCACTACATCTCGACTTCCAATGTTGACTTTATTGATGAGGAAGAATATACCAGATTATCGAAACATCTTATCCCTAAAAATGGTGACGTTTTAGTTTCGTGTTCAGGTTCCGTGGGTCGGGTAACGAGAGTAAATGTTGATTATAAATTTCAATTAGTCAGAAGTGTTGCCTTAATGAGACCGATTGTGGAAAAGGTTGATCCAATTTATTTAGAATATTCATTTGAAACCCAATTCATGAAAAAACAATTATCAAGCTGTGTGCATCAATCATCGCAAGCGAATTTATTCCAAGGGATGATTAGAAAATTAAAAATCCCCCTCCCTCCGCTCGCCCTCCAGCAGCAGTTCGCCCGTATCGTACAAGATGTGGAGCGGATTCGTGAGCAGCAGGTGGCATCGGGTCGTGAGATCGAGGGGTTGTGCGAGGGGCTGATGCAGCGGGCGTTTGCCGGGGAACTGACCGCTTGATGAAAGGTGTTAATGATGTACTGTTTTTTTGGTGATCTTTCGGGATTTCAAAACATTGTACGCAATTTGCCACTCGATCAGCAAGAGGCCCGGATAAATCAATGGATTGAACTGGTTGAATCCGCTGCAAGAAGATGCGAAATAATCAATGTAAAACTCATTTCAGATTCGATAGTTGCTACGACCGGTGAAACACCAGCCGAACTTGAAAAACTTATTAAATTCTCAAGAATTCTGCTCGAAGAAGGATTGAGATTAAAATTGCCACTTTGTGGAGCAATATCTCAAGGTGAGGTAAAATGGACCGAACACATTGTTTTTGGGAAAGCGGTTATTGATGCTTATCAATTGGCGTCTAATCAGAATTGGTTGGGTATTTCATTTCAGTATGCTTTCAAAATTCCAACAGCCCTTTACAAAATTGACAACATTATTGTTTATCCAACACCTCTCAAAAAGGGACTTATCGGTCTTGCCCCGGTTGTGTGCTGGGAAATTCCCTCTACTGAATTATTGATGAAATCGACACTTGGTGACGGGTTGACCCGGCCAGATGAATTTATGGAGTGGCATTATGCGGATAAGATCCATAATACTGCAATTTTTTCATTATATTTGAAAGCGATAAAGAAAATAGAAAAGGAAACCGAAGAAAGAATTGATGTAAGCAAGTTCCATGGGATGTCTCCACTGATGATCGTAGAAAATGTACTTAATAGCAGTAAACTTGAGATAACGAAACCCAGTTAATTGTTTCCAAAATATATTTTTTAATATAATGCAGCAGTTCGCCCGTGTCGTGCAGGATGTGGAGCAGATTCGCGATCAACAGGCGGCATCGGGTAAGGTGATCGAGGGGTTGTGCGAGGGGCTGATGCAGAGGGCGTTTGCCGGGGAATTAACCAATTAAAAAAGTTACTTTTCTGCCTGTTTTCTGACGGTTCTGATGAGCTTGTCACTTCTTGCATCTGTTCCATCAATATTGCGAATTGAACCTGGGGGGAGTCCTTCCTTTTTTTCAAAAGTTCCTACTGTGCAATCGGATCTCGTTTTCCTGTGTTGTGTCATTTTATCTCCTAGGTAAATGCATATCAAGAATTAATTTATTTTTTATGATTTAATTATTATGCTCACGATATTTTCAGACATGAAAACGACGTTACGATACACTATTCTTTTAGTCAATGACAATCATTAAAAAAATTCCCTTTATATCGTTTGGAAACATAATATCGATCATGACATGTGAACTGACCGATATGGAAGTTCACATTCTGTATTTATTATGGCGCAGAAAAAGTTTCAAAAGTGACGCAGGTTATCACAACGATATGCTCGAAAGTATCCTTCGGACGAAATATGATCAAGATTTTAATGATGCCATAATCCATCTGAAAAACAAGGCATACATTGCAACTATCAGAAAAAAAGAATTAAAATATTACATTCTGGATCTCGGAAAAGCATATTCTGTTCTGAAACGCCACGGATTCAATGTCACTCCCCTTGGTGGTGGCAGGGTTCACCATCTGGATTGACATTGCCGTTACTGTTAACTTTTTTTAACAATACTTTAATACAATGTATACATACATCATGGAAGTAAATTTCGTGAATGCTAAAAATTTGTCATCCATGATAGATTGGACATAACGTAGCATCATTGAAAAAATGTGGTTATAATGCAACAACCGTTTGAGGGTTTATTCGGCGACACCTGCGAGACCCGACTCCTGCAGTTCCTGTTGCCAATGTATGGAATAGAATTCAAGATGGCTGATTTGATAGAAGAAGTAAAACTCACACGGCAGTCCATTTCAAAAGCGATGAAGAGATTCTCGGAAAGAGATATGGTGAAGATCCGAAAAGAGGGGAGGACATGGTATTATTCCATTAATGAAGAATCCCCCTTAATAAAACGCCTTGAGGATTTTGACAACTCGCTCATCGAGTCCATCATCGGGAAAGAAGAATTCAGGGAAATCGAGAAGACCCATGAAAAGCGCATGCGAGTCGCCACAATGGAAATGCAAAAGACCGGCGCCGAAAAGGTAATCCTTAAGCAGGATGTGGAAGGGGAGATAACCCCCATAGATTTGCCGGGATCCTCTGGCTCACAATGTTGGTGGGACGATGGGAAAACAAAGCCAGAAGCAGAAATTGCAAAGCCTTATGGATTGACTATATTCCCGCAAATTCCGACGGGAAGTGGTGCATCATGACAACAAAGAGAGAGATTTTTTTCAAGAAAGAACTGGTTACGGAACTACGTGAGGTTGCCCGTCTCATGAAAGCGACAAAAAACCCCGAGAAAAAAATTTACTATTTCTCGGCGGCCTACGGGATTACCAGTCGCACGTACCGTTATTCGTTCTCGCGGGATGTGCTGCTTGCTGATTTTGTCCTCAATACCAGTTATCAGGCACTCGTTCAGCGCTTGAAGATGCTGAAGGCCGGAGATGGCAACGTCGTACTCGACGACAAAATTTTCAATGCACTCCATAAGGGGCTATTAATGCTGGCAGATGCATTCGATGCTGAAAAACCGCAGACACAGGAAGCATTAGAACAGATATTAACCGCCTCATTCGTGGCGAGTGGCCCCGGTAATTATCTGCGGGAAAAGGGCGCTGTAACGCTCTAATCATCGTACTCTTTTCAGATTAATTGGAATTTGGGGATTGTGCAATAGCCTCATCTCGGCATGAAATCGACATCTCTTAATCCATTTCCCACCCACACCTATCAGGAAAAAACCATGCGCCTCGCCCCTGAACTCAAATCCAAGATCGATTCCCTTTGGGACAAGTTCTGGAGCGGAGGCATGAGCAATCCCCTCCAATCCATCGAGCAGATGTCCTACCTCATCTTTATGAACCGTCTCGAAGAGATGGATACCTTTGAGGAGAAGCGGGCAAAGGCAAAAGGACTCACTTACACCTCCATCTATGAAGGGCAGGCCGACTGCCGGTGGTCCCACTGGAAACATTACTCCGCTGATAAGATGCTCGTGCATGTCCAAAACGAGGCTTTCCCATTCATCAAGAACATCCACAACGGCGAGAAGACACTCTTTGCCCGGCACATGAAAGATGCTGTCTTCCTGATCCCCAAGCCTTCGTTGTTGCAGGAAGCTGTCACCATCATCGATGAGATGAAAATCTCCGCCCAGAACCGGGACACCCAGGGCGACATCTACGAGTACCTCCTCTCCCAGCTCTCGACCGCCGGGAAGAACGGCCAGTTCCGCACGCCCCGGCACATCATCCGGATGATGGTCGAGCTCGTGGACCCGGATATCAACGACCGGATCTGCGACCCTGCCTGCGGAACGGCCGGATTCCTTGTCAATTCCTACGAACATATCCTCAAAAAATACACGAGCCCGGACAAGGTGGAAGTGGATACGGACGGAGAATACCATAATATTCTCGGCGACAGAATCACCAACCCGAAACACTGGGACAAACTCTGGAACGAGACATTTTACGGGTACGATTTCGATAACACGATGGTCCGGATCTCCCTCATGAACATGGTGCTCCACGGGATCAAGGCGCCCCAGGTTGCCCAGCGGGACACGTTATCCAAAAGTTTCACGGAAAACGATCAGTACACCGTTGTTCTTGCAAACCCACCGTTCAAGGGAAGTATTGACAAGAGCGACATCAACGATGCCCTCACCCTCCAGACAACGAAGACCGAACTCCTTTTTGTCGAGCGGATGATGCACCTCCTCCAGATTGGCGGGAAGTGCGCAGTCATCGTGCCGGACGGCGTGTTGTTCGGCAGCTCCAATGCCCACAAGAAACTCCGGCAGATCCTGCTCGAACAGTGCCAGCTCGAAGGTATCGTCTCCATGCCATCCGGGATCTTCAAACCGTACGCCGGAGTTTCCACGGCCGTGATTCTCTTTACCAAAGGCGGGTCCACCGAAAAAGTCTGGTTCTATGATATGGACGCGGACGGGTACTCGCTCGATGACAAGCGGACATTCATCGATGGGAAGGGAGATATTCCGGATATCATCCAGCACTACCGCAACCGTAAGAAAGAGAATCCCACGGACCGAAAGGGAAAATGTTTCTTTGTACCGATCAGCGAGATCAAGGAGAATGGATTTGATCTCTCCATCTCGCGGTACAAAGAGATCGAGTACGAAGAAGTCCAGTACGAAAAACCGGAAATAATTATTGAAAAGATCGAGACGCTCGAAAAAGAAATTCAAACCGGACTCAGGGATCTGAAATCGCTTTTGAAATAATTTTTTTTCATGGGTTTTGCCCGGTAAGGTGATGGTTCCACACCCACGCGTTACCTGATCGTCAGTCACCCCATATCACCATCGAGAAAACCCTCTCGTTATCCGGCCCTGTATCCTCAAATTTTCCGGTGCGTTCTTTGCCCCCGGTCCACAAAAATACCGCTTTAAAATCGTTTAAATTCCTTCGCAGGGACAAAGCGTATATCCCGGCACCAAAAGAACATGAATAAGTGGCAAAAACCACAATGATCGAAAAATAACTGAAAAGGAAGTGATAACCACGTCAAATAAGGAAAAGAAGGTAGTTGCTCCCGCATCAAAGACTGCACCCGTTGCAGCAAAGACCGATGCCAAGAAATCCAGCGGAAAGAGAGCATAATTCCAGTTTCATTTCTCATTTTTTTCGTAGCATTCTTTTTTCAATAAAGACCGTTTTCAGCCGGGCCGATCGGGCTGGCGGATAGGGTTGTCAGTTCCATAAAAAAACTCACGGACATCTTTTCGGTAGCCGGGCGAACATGGTACAGATACGAAAAATACCGGGCGGTGACGTGCGACCACACTATCGTACAAGGCGACAGCACATCGGTTCCGGGCCAGCCCACGCGAGCCGGGGCATCAGCTCCTCGCGTCATTCCCCCAACATCGGGCTTCGGTGATGGTGTAACATCCGCCAAAAGGTCGATTTAACCGAACCTGAAATGTATATTGCCGCTCTTGGGAGATCCGATGGCCCCTGGCCCTCGTTGAACCTAAAAAAATCTGTTGAAGAGAGACCCGGATATTCCTGAGAAGGAACGAGATGATCGTCAGCAGGTATATGAGCACCCCGGTCCAGGAAGATGGTTTTGGCTTTCACGGTGTTCCGGAGTACTACCCAGATCTCTGCGTATAGGGCTCCGTTTGCCAATCCGGCGATCCCGCTTTCCGGTTCCACAGGAACTGATGTCCACGCCCACGGAATAAATGGTATTTTGGGGTTATTTCAAGAAACCGGGCAAAAAGAAGGCCACATAAACCTGCATGATAGCGGGCGTCCAGCGCCCTCTTTTTTCAGACAGGGTTCGGGACATAAAAAAATAAACTCTGACCGGCGGCCGCTATGACCGTTTTAGAGGGGGGTACCGGATTTCACGACGGAGAAGGGGATAGTACTTCTCTCGATTATCCTCCCTGGACCATAGATAACCATCAACCCTGACCACCTGCCGTTCAGGACATAGTATCCCGGTATTCACGGTAACGTCGCTGATGAAAGCCGGAAATTTCCGGATGTACCTGACTTCAGTAATAATCTCATAATTCCTTCGTAAATCCTGACCGTGATCACGACCTGCCAAAAACCTGAACGTTTTTTACACCATTTTACCATCACAATCGATCTCCGGCAAGAAATTTTCAACCACCCCCTTGCCCCCTGCCTGAAATTTTTCAGGCAGGGTCTGGTTGATCGGCAAACCCTCTCACGCCGGCAAATCAAAAATTTTGTCGCTTGTACATGCATTTTGGCGGATAATTATCCGATAATCGCCTCATCAACTGACACCTCATGATCGCGATTGAAAAATTTTCAGCAGGGTCTGCCTCAAAAAAAATCTGCCCTGGAGAATACCTCAATCAAGACCAACTGGAGGAAACCTGTTCGTCCATGAATTTTTCTCTGTGCATAACCGTATCCGACATTTGCTGCCGGTTGAGATAGTACGCTTTCCCTGAAGCTCGGGTTCATATCTGGTGAAGTACTGGACTTCAGATACACCCTTTTTCACCGGGAGGAGGGTGAGGATCTGAAATCCCGCGCGGACAAATGCAGCCGTCAGGGTCTCCGCCAGGATGAAATCATACCGGCTCCCCGGGCCGTACTCTGCCACCGGGACAGTACCCCCGACCGGGCGATCTCACAGCCGTGGTTAAGCGCCCGGCTGGATCGCGGCCCCCGGCTCATTCTACTCTCTTCCTGCACTTCCCCGCAAACAAAAACCGGAAAACATCCCGCATGCCTGCGGGAATGGCCGTTGTTCTTTGTCATCAGAGTGAACCGGATTCAGAATTCCAAAAACGCCATCACGCAAGATTTTACAAAAATGGGGGTTTATCCTGATCCGTTGATGTGAAAAATTTACAGCCCTCCACGCAAAAGGATTTTATCTCTTATTGTAAGATCAGTCTATGCCGGCCTATTATTTTGCCATGGAAGGATATCACGCCGGGGAAAAACCCGATCCCGCGACGGATACCCTCATCACCATCCAATACCAGAAGATCGATCTGCCCTCAGGTGAACCGCTGGAGAAGTTAGTAATTCTCAAAGCATGGGAGAGCTCCGAAAAAAGTATCGTGACTGCGTTTTACAACCAGTTTTTCCGGCCGGAAGTGTCGCCCACACATTTTATTCCGGTGGGGATTGATCTCGATTATGCATACGAGATGATCATTGCGAAATGCAAAAAATACCATCTGCCGGAGATCTCCAGCCACCGGTTGTATTACGAGCGACCCCGCCTGGATCTCGGACCGGTCCTCGTTCTGCTGAATGATGGCCGGTTCGCCGGAGCCCGTCTCGATGCGTTCTCATCAAAAAAATCGGATGCCGGACGTCTCAACAAGTGGTATGAAAACAAGGAATTCACACCGATCGAGCGCACGCTCCACGATGAGGCAGAGGCCTTTCTCAAACTGTTCCAGTACGTAAGTAAATATAAAACCCGGCTAGGGATTGCACGAAAAGGAAAAACAGCCCACGAAAAACCTGCTGAAACACCACTCCCCCTGAATACGGAACCGGCACTTCCCCTTCAGCCGGAATCCCCGGCACCTTCAGGGAAGACACCAGCAAAACGGGCAGAGACGAGAAAACCTGCGCCCCATAATAACCCGGCACACCTTGCAAAAGCGCACACCCGGATTCCCCGGACCTCATCTGATGAAACACCATCTCCTGAGCGAAAGCCGGCATATCTCAACCCGCTCCGCAAACATACACCAAAGACAAAAAATGACGGGAAACAGTACAGGTAGGAATTTTCTTTTCACTTTTTTTACGTGAGATCTGGTTAAGCGGATCCAACAAGATCCCCACGAAATGCCCGCGGCATCAATCCCGCAATCGCATTCCCCTGCGTCTTTTGGGCTTTACGGCGGGGCAGCATTCAGGCATATAAAACCCGTGTTGAGTGCCCGTATCTGACCGGCCGGACCTCACGGTCTTTAAAAAACTCCGCAAAATCCAAAGAACAAAAAAATAATCTGAAAAAAATTTACTTTTTGCCGCCCTTTGCGTGGGCGCCGCCTTTCTTGTCGTCAGCCTTTGCGGGTGCTGCATCCTTGCCACCCTTTGCTGCCGGTGCTGCTGCATCCTTGCCACCCTTTGCCGGTGCTGCAGCCTTTGCATCCTTGCCGCCCTTTGCGGGTTCAGCTGCAGCCTCTGTTACGGCCTCTTCGGCAACGACCGGTGCTGCAACAACCTTCTCACCAACAAGCTTCGGTGCCGCAACGATCCTGCCGCTGACCTTGATCGTGCTGACGTTCAGGTGCGCCGGGGAGGGGAGCTTGTGGGCGCCGTTGCGCATCGCAGACTTGATCTTCTCGAGGTACTGGGCCGTGGAATAGACGGTCATCAGTTTCTGGCCCGGGACAACGCGTGCAGCGGTACCGACAGCCTTGCCGAATGCAAGGCGCATACCTTCCGAGACACGGTCCGCACCAGCGCCGGTTGCCTGCTTGTTCTCGCGCAGGACATGGTGGGGGAAGACTCGTACCTTGAAGTGGAAATTGGACCGGCCAACATCCTTCAGGAGCCGGCGGTTGATGCTGATACGGCAAGCTTCAAGCGAGCTGTGCCGGACCTGGCATGCCTCTTCAACAATCAGGTCAACTTCGGTCGGGAATTCCTGTGACAGGTTGCCCATCTCGAACTGTACAATCTTGCTCCCGGGGACACCACCCATGTATTCGCGCCGAGTATAGGCTTTCTTGGCAACGTCCCTGTACATCTTTGCCGGTTTTCTAACCATCGCGTCCTACTCCTGTGGATTATTTGAAAAAGCGGGCAAAAATATCGGATATTTTACTGATATCAATGCCGGTACGCTTCGCAAACTGCTTGTATAAAATGGATACGGGGCATATTAAACCTTACTGGATTGAGCAGTTCTGGTTAATAAGGTCAAGGACTTCGCGGCGGACCTGCGCGAACTCCACGCTCGTACGCTCGCGGGGCCGGGTCAGCGGCACGTCAAAGATCCGGCAGATCCGGCCGGGGCGCGGGGTGAGCACGATGATCCGGTCCGAGAGAAAGACCGCTTCGTCCACGCTGTGCGTGATGAAGACGATCATCTTTTTTGTCTTCTCCCAGATCTGGAGCAGTTCCTTCTGGAGCATATTCCGGGTCTGGGCGTCAAGGGCCCCGAACGGTTCATCCATGAGGAGCAGGACCGGGTCGAGCGTGAGCGCCCGGGCAACGGCCACCCGCTGGCGCATCCCGCCCGAAAGTTCCGACGGGTAACTGTCCCGGAACTGCGTGAGGTTGATGAGATCGAGATACCGTTCGGCAACCAGGTCGCGATCTTCCTTTGACACCCCTCGCATCTCGAGACCGAAGGCGATGTTGTCGATCACCGTCCGCCACGGGAAGAGGGAGTACTCCTGGAAGACAAAACCCACCTTCGGGCTGGTTCCCGTGATCTCCTCGCCATCGAGGATGATCGATCCACTCCGGGCCGTGTCGAGACCGGCGATCAGGCGCAGCAGGGTCGTCTTGCCGCAGCCGGATGCACCCAGGATACAGACAAACTCCTTGTCCTTCACATCGAACGAGATATGATCGAGCACGGTTAAGGTCGATCCGTCATCGCGGGGGAAGGACTGGTTAAGGTCGCGGATTTTCAGATTTGCCATTCTTTATGCCACCTCCCCGGTACGCCACTTCAGGAAGTGCCGGTCAACATAATACCGGAACACCATGTCGAACACCAGGCCGATCAGGCCAAGGAGGATCATGTACACGACCACGCTGTCCATCTGGTGGAGGGAATAATAGAACCATAACTTCTGGCCGAGTCCGTAGTTTGAGACCCCGAAGAGTTCCGCGGCAACCAGGCACATCCAGCCGACACCGGTCGCGATCCGTATCCCCGAGGCTACGGAGGGGAGGGCAGCGGGAAATGCGATATACCGGATCAGATCCCGGTCCTTCGTGCACCCGAGCATCTTTCCGGCCTCGACAAAGACGCGGGGGACGCCACGGAAGCCGCTGTAGGTGTTGATAATGATGGGAAAGACTGCCCCGGCGAAGATGATGAAACCCGCGGAGAATGAGGTCAGACCGAACCAGATGATCGCAAACGGGATCCAGGCAAGGGGCGGGATCGGGCGGAGAAGTTCGATGAGGGGGTCCATGAACGACTCGATCCGGCGGTTCCATCCCATGATGATCCCGATCGGGATCCCGACAAGGAGAGCCAACCCCATACCTATGGCGAAGTGAATGAGACTCGCTTCGAGATCAAGGAAGATATCGCCCCCCTGGACCAGGCTGACAAATGCGGTGAAAACATCCGTAGGTGCGGGGAGAATGAAGGGATACCGGATGATCACTGCCGCAACGAACTGCCAGATGACCAGTGCCAGCAGGACCGCACCCGCACCGAGCCGCCAGTCTTTGCCATCCTTCCCTGCCTGTCTGCCCATGGTGGTTATTCCTCACGTGCCTCCCAGCCGGATTTCCCGGGGGGGAAGTTAACAAATGTACTGTATAGTAAAGATCCTTAAAGGAAAAAAAGGTTGGTTGGGGATTTTTAGTTCTTGGTATAGAACGTGAGATCGAAGATCTCGTCCTTGGTGAGCGGCTTCTTGATGTACCCGAGATTGTACTGCATCGTCGCGTAATCAAGGACCGGGGCAACAATGATATTGGGGTCTGATGCCCAGTTGCCGTCCCACTCCTTTAACGAGGCGGTGACGTCCGCCAGTTTGGCACCGGTCTTGGTCGAATAGATCACTGCCGCATCGTCAAGGTTTGCCGCGTTCCAGGCAACCGCCTTGTCGTTGGTCGCAATGATCTGCCGGACAATCTCCGGGTGCTCGCGGATCAGCTTACCGCTGACAACGAGGACACAGCAGGTGTGGTTGGGGTACATCTCTCCAGACCGGACAACGATCTTGCCTTTACCCTGGTTTGTGATCGTGCTCGGCGAGGGGGTTGGTAGGAAAACCGCGTCGACTTTACCGGCCGTGATTGCCGTAACGGCGTCGCCCGGGCCCATACCCTTGATGAAGACATCCTTGTCCGGAGTGAGGTTATTCTTCTGGAGCCAGTCACGCAGGACGGTGTCCTGGATGCTGCCAACCTGGAAGGTGGCAATGGTCAGGCCCTTGAGACTCTGCGGACCTGTATAATCGAGATCATTCCGTACGACAAGATCAGAGCCTTGGGTATTAACCCCTGCAACGATCTTGGCGTCAAGCCCCTGTGAGAGCGCGGTCAGGACCGGGGCTGCACCAACATAGGCAACATCGAGTTCACCGGCAAGCATTGCAGCCATCTCGGGCGGACCGCTCGCAAAGACCTTGTCAGAGACATTCACGACACCGAGAGGCGCGAGGTCATCCTTGAACCAGCCTTTATCCAGAGCAGTAATTGCCGCCATCTGGTGGGTGCTCGGCTGATACCCGATCCGGAGTTCCTTGAGAGGTGCTGCCGAAGTCGACGTATTCGTAGTGCCTGACGGCTGGGTACAGCCGGCAGCGATCAGGAGAATGACAACCGCAACAAGGGCAATTGCCGTAATCTTCAGGGATTTCATACGGGAGTATTGTTCTGGGATTATTAAATATTCCATTATCTGGGCAATTTTTCTCTCTTTTTGTCTGGATTTTATCGAAAAATTCTCGATAACGATAAATTTTTTATCGCATCTGTCCACAAACGGTCATTCCCCGGCAGAAAAAATGAGGACAAAAAGGAAATATTTTTCTTGATTTAGCCTGTTTGTATCTGATATATGGTACAGGTGGACCCTATTGACCGGCTCATGCGCGCCGCACTGGTCTCGGACGAGGAGTTCGTCACAGCACTCAACGATCTCATCCGCCACGACCTGCGGATCAGCGTGCGGGAACTCTCGGAGAAGAGCGGGATCGCCCAGAGCTCACTGTATAAGATCCTGCACGGGAAACGCTCGCCCAACCTATCCACCCTGCGATCCGTGATCCGGGCCCTGCGCCAGTTTTACCACGTGGGCGATGAGGCATTTATCGGCCTGATCGCTGCACGCCCGGTGCTGGAGAGCGTGGAGGAACGGATGGCAGACATCGACGGCCATCGCATGCGGGTGAGGGAGTATCCCGTCCACACCATGGAAGATGCCATTGTCGCCGCGGTCCGGGCCGAACGCGAAGGCGCGATTGCCATTGTCTGCGCCCCTATCGTATCCAGCATCATCGAGCAGCTGGTGCACGTCCCGGTGGCCACGATCATCCCCCGCGAATCGGTGCAGCAGGCGATAGAACTCGCGGCACGCAAGGCGTGGCTTTAATCCCATGACCGCCAATTTAGTAGCAGGTGACAGGATGCGAAAGGACGTTGTACGGCAGGGGCGTCTTTCCGGCACACGGTCAGCAGAAATGGTCCGTTTTCTCTCTTCGATGCAGGCGGACCGGCATATCGCCCGCGCTGACTTGCTCGTGGATATTGCCCATGTGCTGATGTTGGATACACAGAAGATCAACGAACGGGCAGTTACAAAACCCATTATTGCAACGCTGCTCGGGTACTACGATGACGGGATCCCGGACGATGTATTCGATGAACGGTTCGAGGATGTGCACGCCGGGATCGAATCGCTCCTGATAGAATCGATAGGGGCAGATGCCGGTGGCAGGATGCATATCGGGCGGTCGCGGAACGACGAGGTGGCTACCTGTATCCGGATCCGGCTCCGCGAAGACCTGATCGCCCAGATGATGGCGCTCCTGAAAGTCCGGGCAACCCTGCTGGTCATTGCTGAAAAGCATACCACGAGCGCAATGCCCGGGTTCACGCATCTCCAGCATGCCCAGCCGACAACGCTTGCCCACCATCTCCTTGCCTACGAGCAGGCGTTCTCCCGG
>JBAYMI010000010.1:0-15040 GCA_041663625.1 Methanoregula sp. | reverse complement strand
TTTGAGTTTCTGCCAGACCTGATCCCAGTCGGTAATGGTGTAGCCGGGAACAATATCGCCAAGCGTGCAGTCCAGCAGTTCGGTTTTTCCGTACTGGAGTGCATCTGCCGCAACATCATTGGCATACCGGATCCGTGCATTCTGGGTGATCCAGAATACCATGTCGGTAGACCTGTCCATGGCAAACTGGGCAAGGAGGAGCTGCTCTTCCATCTGTTCCCGCTGGGCAATCTCCTGGTACAGCTGCCGGTTGATCCCGCGCAACTCGTCCGTGCGGTGGACAATGGATTCCTCAAGGGTCTCCTGTGCGTTCTTCAGTTTCCGGGTGGCAAGAACCTGTTCGGTGATATCGATGCCAAACGAGTTGATGGTGTCAAGTTCTCCCCGCGAGTTGAATACGGCCCGGTCCTGCCATCGCAGGTGATGCAGTTCCCCGTTCGCCATGACAACCCCGTATTCGATGGTGCCGACCGGGTACTGCACGTTCAGGCCCGCGATGTGGGTCCGGATCCTGTCCGTATCCTCCGGTGAGATGAGGGGCTTGAAGGGACGGCCGACAAGTTCTTCCCGGCTCTTTCCCGCGGCGCGACAGTAAGGCTCGTTCACGTACTGTGTGATTCCCTCCGCGGTCCTCCGGATAACATACTCAAATCCGTCATCAAGAAGGCCCTTGACATCAAAGGATGCAGCTTCTCTCCGGTCTGAATCAGCGAGGAGATTGTCCATTTCGATGATGATGGAGACCCCGGGTCTGCCGGTCTCAAACACCCCCGGGATCATAAGAAGCGTAACCGGCAGGATCTTCTCTCCCTGCCGCACCTGTGCCCGGATCCGCTGCTCGGTACCTTTCAGCACTGCTTTGATTGCAGCGCCCGGGGAGGTTGTTTCAAGGAACCGTATCGGCAGGTTCTCGATGGGGAGTCCGGTGAGCTGATCTCTTGCCATACCAACAAGAGTGCCGAACTCCTGGTTGTGGTCTGTTACCTTACCGTCCTGGTTGGTAACAAAGAATGGGCGGGTACAGAATTTCCTTAAGGATGCAACCGGTAGCCGTTCTGAAAGGAAATACACCTTGGAGGTTCCTTTCCTGCGCCCGTCAACGGAACCCTGGATCTGGAGAATGTCCATGTACTTGGCAACCGTGTTCCGGTTCATAGTGAGCATACCGGTGATCTCGGTTATGCTCAGACCCTCCCGGTTGGCTGAAAGCAGTTCCTTGATCCGGAGAATTTCAGCCTGGTACTTTTCCATATTCTTACCGTATCACAGTGTATGTTTCGCGGGAGTATAAACGCATCGATTTTGCCAAGCATATCTGCATGGCAAATAAGTTCTATTATAAACAAAATCACTCACAAATATGTTTGCTGCAATGAAACGCATGGCAGATAAAAATTGTGCTGCAAACTTCTGGTGACGAAAATGACCGATGACATGACACAAATTGCCCCCACAGGAGGGATCTCCCCCGCCTATGGTCTTCACGACGGATTACAGGAACATATGCAGACATTATCCCGGTTATCGACAGCCCTGGATGAGTACTTTGCCCTGCGGACGATGGGCAGTCCGAAATAATGGAGTGAAAAACCATGATATCAACCGACATGAAGATGAGGAGTCCCGCGGGATTCTGGCGTGACGTGCCAATCGTGATCGGGTCTTCGTCATCGGATGCAAATCGCGCCCAGCTCCTGTATGGCTGGTTGCGCTCTACGGGAATGGATGAGATGAATGAGATCAAGGGAATGGTGATTGTAGAATGACAGAAGCAGTTGATGAAGTATTCTTAAACGAGATTAAAATTACTGACCGAACGGCGAACGCGGGCGCACTGGGCCTGATGGCATTCGGGATGACAACGATCATCCTGAACCTGCACAATGCAGGGCTCTTCGGGATGGGTTCCGTCATCTTTGCCATGGGTATATTCTATGGCGGTCTTGCACAGGTAATTGTGGGAATCCTGGAATGGAAGAAGAGCAACACGTTCGGTATGGCCGCGTTCGTATCATACGGATTCTTCTGGATCATACTGGTGATGATACTTCTGATGCCAACGCTTGGATGGACCCCCGCGTTCGACAAGATGTCGTTCGTTGCATTCCTGACCCTCTGGGGTATCTTCTCCCTCGTGATGTTCGTCATCACCCTGCGGCTCTCGAAAGCCCTCCAGGTCGTATTTGGATCGGTTGTGATCCTGTTCTTCATGCTCGCCATAGGAAATTTCCTGGGCAGCCAGCTGATCCTCACGTTCGCTGGAATAGAGGGAATCATCTGCGGAGCTACCGCCCTGTACACGGGTCTTGGTGAAGTCATGAATGAAGTGTACAAAGAGAAAATTGTCAAACTCGGGTGATTACAATGGTAGATGTAAACGAATTCAATGAGATGTTTGAAAAGAACCCGCTCGCCCAGGTACTTATCGATGCCGACCTGAAGATCCAGATGGTGAATGAGGCCTTTACAAAACTGGTCGGGTTCAGCAAGGACCGTCTGCTCTCGATACGGATAAGTGATCTCCGGTCACAGAACATGATCAAATACCTGAAGGATTCAGGACAGTCCATCCAGGATGCAGTTACCACAAAACGGGTATCTCATGGCGAGAGCACCATTGATACCCCCTCCGGGATGCACGTCATTGTCAGGGCAAACATCCCCCTCATGGATGAAAAGGGGAATGTGAAGTACGTCTATGTTACGTACAACGAGATTACCAAGATCGTAAAGTCCCAGCAGTTTATGGAAAAACAGGTTGATGCGCTTTCACAGGGTTATGCCAAGATGGCCGCAGGCGACCTGACGATCCGTCTCCAGCTCCAGGAACCTGATGAAGATACAAAGGATGTGAATACCCAGATCCTCAAGCTCCGGGACGCTGTCCGCGGCATTGTCATCAGCCTTGAGAAGAATATCGGCGATGTCAACAAACAGATGCTGAACCTGACCTCTACGACCGACAATGCGGCGAAGAGTGTCGAGGACGCATCCAAGAGCGTCAACCAGATCGCAAAGAACGCTGGCGCGGTCTCCGAGAACGCGCAGAGATCATCGGAGGGCATCGAGCAGATGTCCAAGGCAATGCAGGACATGAGCGCGGCTGTCGAGGAAATTACCTCGAGCATGGAGAGTGTTTCCTCGCAGGCAAACACGGCGAATGCCTCTGCCAAGAGCGGTGCAATCCTTGCGGAGTCTGTCAACAAGGACATGTCCGAGATCACCAATGCCAACAACAATGTCTATGATATTGTCAGGGACATCGGCAAACAGATGAATGACATCGGCAAGATCATCGTTCTTATCCGTGACCTTGCGAGCCAGACCAACCTACTGGCGCTCAACGCAGCCATTGAAGCTGCCCGGGCAGGGGAGCACGGGCGGGGCTTCGCGGTCGTTGCATCGGAAGTCAAATCCCTGGCACAGGAATCCCGGTCAAGCGCAGAGAAGATCGAGGAGATGATCACGCAGCTCAACCTTGCCACCAAGAAAGCAACAGAAGCCATGGAAAAATCCAAGGTCCTCGTAGAGAAAGGCTCGCATGAATCACAACAGTCGCTCGAGGCATTCAAGCAGATCCAGAAAGCAGCCGAGGCTGTTGCAAACAGTGCATCGGAAGTTGCCGCAGCAACCGAGGAGCAGGCAGCAACCACCGAAGAGATCACGGCAAGCGTGCATGAAGTGGCCAACCTGATCGAGAAGACTGCCAAGGAGTCCGGAGATACGGCCGCGGCAACGGAAGAGTCTGCTGCAGCGATTGACGAGATCACGAGGATGATCCAGACCGTCAACGATGTTGCAGTCGAGGCAATGGAAGCCAACAAGAAATTCAAGGTGGATTGAACGGGAGGTAATTGCCCATGACAGCAAAGGTAAGCGAACCTGTTGCAACGGCAAGCACTTCCGTTACTTCCGAGAAAATGACTGACACGATCCAGGTAGTGGAGTTCGCATTGGGAATCGAACACTTCGCCATTGACCTGTTCGATGTCAAGGAGGTGGTGGAGTACACGACTATCACCAAACTCCCCAATGTTCCCTCCTACGTGCGGGGCATCATCGACCTGCGGGGCGAGATCACCATGATCATCGACCTCAAGCATCGCCTGAATATCACGGAAGAGAGTGCCGCTCCCATAGAATCGTCACGGATCATTGTTCTTGATGACAAGATCGCCAAATCAAAGATTGGCATCCTTGTCGATGACGTGACCTCCGTATCGACATTCGAGAGCAACCTCGTGGATTATACATCTGCGTCCGTGAGCAAGGAAGAGACCTCCATAATCGGGATCATCAAGCGCAAGATCAAGGTCAAGGACAAGGAGATCAATGAACTGATCATCTGGATCAACATCAAGCAGCTGCTCGGCAACATTGACTCGGCCCTCTAGGCTGCGAGGCTGATTCATGATCCACGTGCTGTATGTGGACGATGAGCCGGAACTGCTGGACTTAGCGAAGCGATTCCTGGAGCTGCCGGGTACCATAATCGTTGACACGGCTACATCTGCACGACAGGCTCTGGAAATGCTGGGACATGCGCACTATGATGCAATGGTCTCAGATTTCCAGATGCCTGAAATAGATGGGATTGTCCTTTTAAAACAGATCCGGGCGGATTACGGGGATCTCCCGTTCATTCTTTTTACCGGAAAGGGCAGGGAGGAGGTCGTTATCGAGGCACTGAACCATGGTGCGGATTTTTACCTGCAAAAAGGTGGCGATCCCAAATCCCAGTTTATCGAATTGCACCACAAGATCCTTCAGGCAGTCAGCAGGAGGGAGGCGGATGAGAAATTCCGCATTCTTGTTGAAGAATCGCTTGTTGGCGTGTATATTATCAAGGATGACCGGTTCCTCCACGTCAATCCCCGTTTTGCCGCGCTATTCGGGTATTCACCGGACGAGATCATCGGTAACCTTCGTGTGAGGGACCTTGTCTCAACGGAAGACCAGGACAGGGTGGTGGTAAATCTCCAGATGCGGTTCTCCGGGGAACAGAAGAGCATGCACTATGCATTCAAAGGCAGGCACCGTGACGGGAATGGCATCGATGTAGAGGTTGTCGGGACTCGTGCGGTATTCCATGGCCAGCCTATTGTGGTCGGGACAATCATCGACATCAACGGGTATCGCCAGATGGACCGTGACCTGATTCTCGCCAACCGGAAGATCCAGCTCCTCAACATACTGACCCGTCATGATATTGCCAACCGGCTCACGGTACTTCGTGCGAGGTTGATGATGGTAAAGAAGCAGAGTGCCGATCCCGTGCTTAAGACTCAACTGGAAAGTGTTGACGAAGCGGGAAGAGACATCTACAATCTCCTGGAGACCTCCCGTATTTACCAGGAGATCGGTGTCATCACACCCCAGTGGCAGGATGTGGAGGCGATCATAACCCGGGAGCGGAACCGTCTGGCAATGCCATCAATCTCCTTCTCGCTGATGCTGGGTGGCCTGGAAGTCTGTGCCGATCCGCTCCTGGACCGGGTCTTTGCAAATCTTCTTGAGAATTCGGTGTGTCACGGGGTCCATGTCACGGAAATCCGCGTCTCGTTCCGGCGGTCCGGGGACGGCGTGGTGATTGTCTGGGAGGATAATGGTATCGGGATCCCCCAGGATTACAAGGAGCGGATATTCGAAGAGGGATTTGGTGCGAACACTGGCCTTGGACTCTTTCTCTGTCGGGAAATTCTTTCCGGTACCGGGATCACCATAACCGAGACCGGCGTACCGGGCAAAGGTGCTCGGTTCGAGACAATCATACCGGAACACACCTGGAGGATATCCGGGGATCCCCTTGCGATCTCGGTCAATCACCAGACAGAAAAGACCAATACCCAGTCATGAAAACTTTTTCCCGTGAAGGGGGCCGCAACCCCCGTGCAGAAGAGAAAACCCGGGCCTATCCAGAAAACCGGTAGCCCTGTGCCTGCGCGAGGCTGAGCAGATCCCTGACCTGTTCTTCTTGTTTCGGGGTCAGTTTCCTGCCCCTCTGCATCAGCCGGCCCATCCTCACAATCTGCATCCGCTGATCCTGAGTGAGTGTTCCCGAATGATGTGCCCATTTCAGGAGATCGTACCACTGTGCCCGGTTCAGGGAGACTCCCCAGGAATCCACCCGTGAAGATCCTTCAGGAGCCGGGGCAGGGTCGTCTTCGAATACATCCTCCTCCTCATTCTCCACCGGCATATCTATGGAAGGTTCTTCCCCCTCTTCTTCAGGTTCCCCGTCCCCGTCAACCGGGTCGGTGACGCCGGACTCAAATGGTATGCCCGAAACATTTTCAGTGAGATTGTCCGCGGCTATTGTATCCTCCGGTGTATCGTCCGATACAGATTCGTGGATAATGGAGACCGATGGAATCTCTTCGTGCTCCTCTTCCGGCTCATCATCTTCAAAGAGATCGTCGATATTCGTAATCCTCGGCACAGGCATCACAGGGATGACGGCACCGGCGGGTGGCACCGCACTGAAGGGACGCGGGCGTATTCCGGCATTCATGGGAAGGTCCGGCCCTTTGATAATGAGCGAGCGTTTCTTTGCCTTCTCGGATTCCAGTTCTCCGGGCGGGTGAATGGAGGCTTCCAGCAACTGTTTTTGCCGGATGGCCGCATCCAGTCGCTCCCTGGCTTCCATGTGGTCACCCCATTCATCTGCGAGGGCAGTCCGTGCCTGGCCGATCTCCTCAGCGAGACTTTCCGCAGTCCCTTCTACCTGTTGTTTTTGTTGGACGGCCGTATCCAGTTGCTCCCTTGCCTCCATGTGGTCCTCCCATTCGTCAGCGAGAGCGGACCGTGCCTGGTCGATCTCGGCAGCGAGGCTTGCCGCGGTCTCTTCGGCAACCTGTTTCTCTCGCAAGAGTACGGCTGCCCTCTCTTCGAGATCCCGTTGAACAGAATGCGAGGCTTCCAGTTCTGCGCTGAGCTTTTGGATCGCCGTGATCTGGTAGGATTCCTGGAGTTTTCCTCCCGATTCGGCAGCAGCGAGCAGTTTTTGGAGCCGGTCCCGTTCGGCTTCAGCCGCACTGCGGCTTCTCTTCTCTTCCTCAAGGGAGGCTGACAGCGCTGCGTGATCCTGGGACATGGTCTGTATTTCGGATGCGAGCCGTTCCCTCTCCTGGTTCAGGCTGGCCAGCGATTCCCCGGCCTCGTGCCGCTGTCTCCTGCTGTTCTCCAGTTCAGCTTTTACCTGTTCCAGTTCGCTGGCAAGGGCGTGAACCTGTTTACCGGTATTTGCACTGGCGCTTGTCGCGGTAACCAGCCCCGATTCAAGTTCCTGGATCTTTGCCTTTGCCACTTCCAGGCTGCTCTCCAGCCCTGCCCGTTCAGCAATGGCGGATTCGAGATCGCGGGATGCCTGTTCACGTGCCTGCCTCTCACTGGCCAGGGTCTCCTCAGTGTTGCGGGAAAGACTCCTGCTGGTTTCCAGTTCGGATTCCAGGTCCCGGATCCGTGCGGTTGCCGCATCGAGACTGCTCTCGATATCCGATCGCGTGGAAAGAGCGGATTCCAGATCGCTTCTCACCCGGCTTAAGGTACTCCGGTGCTCGTCCAGATCGCTCTGGGCGGACTGGTGCTCCCCGTGGAGTTCCTGGAGTGCGTTATCCCGTTCCCGGATTTCGCCGGCCATCCGCTCTTCCGCAGCGCGGAACCGTTCCCGATCTTCGTTCAGGGTGGCTCTCGTTGCACTGAGTTCATCGGAAAGTGCCTTGTTATCCTGTCCGGCCTTGTCCCGGATCTCTTCGATCTCCTTTACTGCTGTCTTCAGCGATACCGTTTCCCGCTCCCTTTCAGCCAACATGGCCCGGGTCTCATCGAGCAGTGCCCGGAGATCCTGGATCTCCGTTGCATGTACTGCGGTACGGGTGTCCAGTTCCGTCTCTGCCCGCTCTTTGTCGGCGGTCAGGTCCAGGATCTGGTTCTCTAATCGTTCGATCCGGGTCTTTCCCGTATCGAGTTCATCGGTCCGGTTCGCGAGTTCCGCCCCCTGCTGGCGTGCAGTCTCTTTGAGTTCGTCGATAAGGCGGGTCAGGTTCTGTTCGGACTCATTTTTTGCCTGGACAAGGGCATTGAGATCATATTCAACGGATCTGGCATGGTTTTTCTCCGTTGCCAGGGCTGCACGCATCTGTTCCGTCTCAAGCGTGAGTGCCTTCACTGTTTTTTCCACCTGCTCTTTCAGGCTGGTGATCTCAACAATCCGGCTCTCCGCTTCCGTTCGTTGTCCGGTCTCGCGGGCAAGGGATGCTTCCGTCTCTTTGAGCTCCGCATTGGCAGCAGCAAGGCGCTCCGAGAGACATGAGACCTGTTGGCTGAGCCCCCCCGACTCCTTCGCAGAACGGTCAGCCGCTTCTTCAGCGGCACGGGTAAGCCTCTGGATCTCTTCCCTGTCTGCTGCACTCTGGTCCTTTAATGATACGAGATCCTCATCGAGCTGCCGGATCTCCGCTGCATTCTTTTGGATCTGCCGGTCTTTCTCTGCACATTCAGCCGTCAGCGTGCTGATAGTCTCATCCCGCTCTTGGAGCGTCCCGCTCAGGGACTCAAGAGACTGTGCCTGGTCCCGGACCTGCCCTTCTGCCTGGCGCAGGGATGCGGAGAACGTCTCGTTCTCTGCCATGATCCGGGAGATAGTGATCGAGCGGTTGACGCCGATCTCGAACGAGGAGAGGAGGAATTCCAGCAGTCGGCGGCGGTCGGCCGTGACCACGAACATGCGGTCGTCGTGCTGGATCTTGAACTGGGTCTTGATCTGCTCGGATGTCGGCCGTTCAACCGGTGTGGCGAGCATTCCTTCAATCAGGGAGGTGAGATAGGCCGGATCATAAGGTTGTGAGATGAAATTATCGGCGTTACAGTCAAGAACATGGAGAAGGTCTGAAAGGTTCGATGCGCCGGTAACGATGAGGACAGGGATGACCCAAAGATCAAAATCATCCTTGATGCGGTGGCAGATATCGTATGCCTCTTCCTGGAAGGTCACCGCATCGCAGACCAGAATGTTTGGTTTTCCTGCCCGAAGGGCTTCTGACAGTTGTTCTGCGTCGGCAAAAAAGGTAACACGGTACCCCCGGTCCTTGAGGTAACCGGCCTCAACCGGAGAATCGGTTGCATCTGTACTCAGAACAAAAATATCAATGATATTCCCGTTCCCATCTGACAGGGAGTCATTCATTACAATCTCTCACATGTGACTGGGATCTCATCCGGCTGGATGCCTTATGATATAATTTTATATACAGGATTATAGTATTTCTGGTCGAAAATGCTATTCCCCTGTCACAAATATGCCGGAACTGTGGAATATCATATATTTCAGGCCAGTTTTTTATGGCAGGTTGTTACCGATCCACCGGTTGATGAGTGCCCGGGAGATGCTCATGGGGGACGGGAGCGTGGGAAGATGTTCCCGGTCAAACCACCCTGCCGCAACAATCTCGTTGTTGTCGATCGTGATCCTGCCACCGGCGTAATCGGCGACAAACCCGATCATCAGGGAGTTCGGGAACGGCCAGGGCTCGCTGCCATAATAGTGGATATTGGTCACCTCAAGGCCTACCTCTTCCCAAACCTCGCGGCGGACCGCCTCCTCGAGCGTCTCTGCCGGTTCCACGAACCCGGCGATGATGCTGTACATGCCGGGGGGGAACCGCGGGGAACGGGCGAGGAGGACGTTATCGCCGTTCCGGATCAGGACGATGATCGCCGGAGATGTGCGCGGGTAGGTGATCATGCCGCAGGCATCGCAGCACTTTGCGCGTTCAATGCCTGACTGGCGTGTCGGGGCACCGCACTGCCCGCAGAACCGGGTGGTCCGGTTGAAATCGACGATGCGTACGGCAAACGCGGCCAGGGCCAGTTCGGCATCCGGCAGTATCCCGTTCAGTTCCCGGATGTTTGGAGTGAACGTGCACCCGCGAACCGATGATTCCGGGTTTGTCTCCACTGCGTACAGGGGTACAGTATCGCGGTGCCCGAGATATTGTGCCCGCAGGACCGGGCAGGTCTTCTCCGGATCCCCGGAGAAGAGGATGGTTGCGGGAGTGCCGGCAGAAACGAACACGCCATTCCCGCGCACGATCATCCACCGGGCATTACCCGGCATCCGGTCCGGCTCCGGGTATCGTGCCGAGAGAAATGCTGTCGAGAATGCTGCTGAATGGGTCATTGTTTCAGGTGCCTGAATGTTTGCCCTTCAACCAAAAAAGGGATCCGCAGGAATTGATCTCAATCACCTCCCTTTCAGTGGAGAACCGGGTATCCATACCGAGAGATTATTAAAAGACCCATGCGGATAGTTTCCCTGTCAATATCCCCGGCTGTTCTCCCATGTCCTACACGATTACCCTCATTCCCCCTGAAGAGAAAGACCGGCTGGCTGCACGCTTCATGCCAGCCGTCCGGTACGAGATCAAATCCGAGATCTATGGCTGCTGCATCAAGCTCCTGTCGGACGATCCCGTGCTCCGGGATACCTGGCAGGAGAATTTTTACGCCATGTCGCAGAGCATCCGCTCGCACGGGCGGATGTTTGTCTTTAAGGATCCGGCATATCCTCCCGACACCGTCCTCTACGAGCCGCAGGCCCGGACCGCGTTCCTCTTCAACTTCGGGTATTACGGGTGGATCAAGTCCCTTGCCCTCAGTCTCACCGGGGATATTCTTGAAGACGAGCACGGCATCTTTTCCGTACACGGTGCCTGCGTTGACATCGCGGGCAACGGACTCTGCCTGATCGGTACCTCCGGTGCCGGCAAGACAACGCAGACCTACGGGCTGCTGAAGCATCCCGCGACCCGCATTGTATCGGACGACTGGTTCTTCTCCCGGGTCTTCGGTCCTGAGATCCTCTCGTATGGTTCCGAAAAGAACTTCTATATCCGGCAGGACCTGGCAACGGTCTGGAAAGAGTACGGCGGTCTTGTCAAAGCAGATGAGTATGACCGGAACGGGCGTGCGGTCGCGGATATACGGTGGGTGATCGGGAAAGGGCGGCTCCTTCCCATGACAACCCTGCGTACGGTCATCGTGCTCAAGCGCGACCCGGCAGACCGGAATACCGTGCAGTCCCTCAACGCGGAGGCAGCGCTCGCGCTCTTTACCCGGAACAATTTCTTTAATCCGCACCTCCTTGTCAGCAGCACCTACAAAGCGGCGATACGGAAACGGTACATGAGCGAGCTGCTCGATCGGACGAGCGTTTACGAGGTCAATACGACCGGCACGCCGGCAGAGACGCAGCGGATGATCCGTTCGCTGGTTGCCGTCCCGCAGGAGATCTGATCGGGATCTTTTTTAATACCTCACGGTTGACTTTTGAATTATTCAAAAGAGACTGGCAATATGATCTGCACCTCGTGTTTCGATCTATTATGGGAATTATCAGATGTCCTGGTTTTTTCACCGGGTTCTTTCTGGCCCTGCACCCCCCCTTAAATATCCCGGCCCGGAATCCGGATCGGAGAATGTCACCATGGAAAAATCCATGGTTTCTCCCTGTGTCCCTTTTTAAAAAAAGAACTCATTGCTGCGGGACTGGATCCGGCCCGTCCCAATTTTTATTAGAATGCACCTGCATACATGTACAGTCAAAGTATAACGTGAAGTGACCAGTACATGAATTTTGGAAATCTAGGTGGAATGGGCGGGGCGGTTGCAGGCTATATCTCAACCCCCGAAGGACAGGAAGCAGTGAAACAATTTCTTGCATCGCCCGAGGGAATCACCCTGCTGAAGAATTTTGCCGGCTCGGCGGAAGGAAAGAAAGCCATGGCAAGCGTGCTTCCCAGTGTTCTTACGGGGCTCAACCTTCCCGCGGGCGCGTCCGAGATGATCACGGCAGCCCTCAACAAGCAGTAATCTCTCTTTTTTTCGGCAGTTGCATATCCGTTTCTCACTGCGCGTGCCGTATGCGACATATGCTTCTCAATACCCGGTTGCGTAATAATACCCGTCCACCGTCGTCACCTTTACGGGCACGCCAAACAGCCGGCCGATGTGATCGTCAGTGATCAGGTCCTCTTTCCTCCCGTCCGCTTCAAACTTCCCGTTCTTCATGAGGATGACGCGGTCGATCTCCGGTATGATATCCTGGAGATTGTGGGTGACGAGGATGATCCCCGTGCCGGTCTGTGCGATCTTCCGGATCGTCTGCCGGAACGTATGGAGGGCGTTCAGGTCAAGGCTGTTGGTAGGTTCGTCGAGGATCAGGACCCCCGGATCGTGCACCATCGCCCTCCCGATCAGGAACCTGCGGGATTCGCCGGAGGACATCTCCGTCATGGTGCGATCGCTGATTCCGCTGACACCGAGGAACGAACAGATCTCGTCGGCCTTCCGGCCCATCTCCGGCGTGATCTCCTGGTTGAAGAGGCCGACACTGGAGAAAAAGCCGGAAAGGACAACCTCCCTGCCGGTGATCTTCCGCGTGAACGTATACTGGAGATCATTGGAGACAATCCCGAAGGCTGAGCGCAGTGCGAAGACATCCCACACGTCCTTCCCGCAGATCCGGAATGTGACCGGACCGGCATCGAGCCGGGGATAGAACTCCCGCGTGATGGTCCTGATGAACGATGATTTCCCGGCACCGTTCGGCCCGAGGATCGCCACGTTCTCGCCCCGGCGGAGAGTAACAGATAACCCGTCGAGGACTTTCTTGTCGCCGTGGAAGACGGTGACGTTGTCGAATTCAAGGAACGGGGCATTCTGGTGCTCGGGAGATCGGGGATTATCCATAATTTTTCCTCGTGGCGTTAGCGGATCATGGGGTGACCGGGCAGCCGGGCCCGGTCTTTTGTTTCGTCTTATCCTGTCGGTACCGGACCCGTCTCATACCGCCCGGGCAACCTGGATGCGGTACGTGCTGCCGGTATCATCCTGGCTGACGGAGAGGTTACCTCCTGCCCGTTCGCAGAGCCCGGACAGGAACCTCCCGCTCTTCCGGGATTCGTGATCGCCGGAGGACGATCTCCTGCCCGTGACAGAGATCGTCACCGTGGGATCCTGCACATCCACGGATATCCGGATGATATCGGATCCGGTGCCGACGAGATCCTCCAGGACATATGTCAGGAGATCGGTAAACTGGTCACGGTCGATGGCAACTGTGACCGGCTCGGGCATCGCCTGCAGGGAGAAGTCCACGTCTTCCAGCAGGGGCCGGGCCCCGATGCGTGCCAGCAGGATCTTTGCAAACGCCTGCTCGTCATCCGCAGATGAGAGCACGTCATCGTCAGAACAGGCAGAGATGGAGAGACCGGCAACGAGCGTTTCAATGATTGCCGTGGGATCGACAACCGTGATCTCCTTCGGGGGGGAGAACCCGCGGAACATCGTGATGTATCCCGAGAGCAGCCGCTCTGCCCGGTGGACAAGGGTCGGGTCGATGATCTGTGCCAGCGCCTCGGTGTTGAAAATGCGCTGCAGTTTGCCGATCACCTGGCCGGCTTTGAGAGCGAGGTGGATCGAGACGCCCTCCCCCTTGTGGTGTTCATCAGCAAAGAGCCGGAATGCCTCAAGGAGTTCATCGATATCATCGCCATGGATGAGCGTGCTCATCTCTTCGGCGATCTCGGATTCGCCCAGCTCATCCAGTACGTACGAGACATAGTACAACCGTCCCGCCATGATGGTGAAGAGCTCGTTCACCTCTTCCATGCAGTCTTCGGCATAGGCTGCGGTCTGCGCTGCACGGTCAAGGTTGAGTTCGGCGATATTGGAGAGCGTGAGAGCATCTTTTTTTACCGCGGCAAGCATGCGGGCCGCATCAGGAGCTGTGATGAGCCGGCCATGGCCCGGGCAGACAATATCAATGTCCCCCCGGGTGAGAAGCGTACCTGCCCGGGAGAGCGAGCTGACCAACGATGCCTGCGACCAGCCGGCAAGGCCGGCGATACCCGGACTTGCGGCAAACAGGATGTCGCCGATAAAGAACATCCTGCCGATACGGATGCAGATGCCATCCGGGCTGTGACCGGGCGTGTGGTAAATCTCGATTGCCGGCCCGGGGCCGAACCGGATCGTCACCTTATCCAGCAGGTCTTGTGTCGTGTCGGGCGGGTACCGGGTGATGGACAGGTGGCCACCGTTGGCAAGGCAGATGTCTGCTGGCACGCCGGGGGGCTCTGTCAGGTCCGGTGCCATAAGGTGGATGCCGACCTTCATCGGGCTGATCGGGGAGTTCAGCAGATCCGCCTGGGTCAGCCTGCCATCGCCCCGTTCTATGGAAGCGGCACCGGCTTCCTGCACCACCATGACTACTGCTTCGGCAAAGGCAAATGCCGGGACATTCTGTATCCCGACGAAATGATCGATATGGGCATGAGTGAG
Source organism: Methanoregula sp. (assembly GCA_041663625.1). Classification (GTDB taxonomy): domain Archaea; phylum Halobacteriota; class Methanomicrobia; order Methanomicrobiales; family Methanospirillaceae; genus Methanoregula. Next base: position 700 of record JBAYMI010000010.1, on the reverse strand, counting down.
GATGACGAAGACCGGGCGCTCCTGCTCCTTGCGGCACTCCACGATAACCCGCATAAGCTGCTCTGCCTGTTCAGGGAGTCCGCCTGGATCGATCAGGAGAATGGCATCCGGCGTCTGGATGAGATACGAATTGGAAGAAATGGTGTCTATTTTCCGGATGAGCGGATAGATCTGTGCCCCTGGCGCTCCCGGCAGGGGCTGCCATTGGAGAGAAGCCAGCTGGTCATTACCAGCCGGCAAGCGCCTCTCCCTCGGATGGATAGATCGAGAAAATTGAAGTGAACCCGGCAAGCTTGAGGATCTTCAGGACCTCCGGGGAGAGCCCGCAAATGCCAAACTTGTCTTCAGGCGCCTTGAGTTTTTTCGCAGTTGCAAGAAGCACCCGCAGGCCTCCGCTACTGATGTAGGAGACGGATGAAAAGTTCAGCAGGACCTTGCGGTGACCTGCTTCTATCTCCTTGTTGATCGCCTGTTCGAGTACAGGTGCCGTGGCAGTATCGACCCTGCCGGCAATAGAAAGGATTGTTGCGTTGTCCTTATTGGTAGTTGTAATATCCACAGGTGTTCCCCACAGAATCTGTTTTTCCAGACTAATGTCGTCATCCCAAAAAGATAATCCTATCCATAAATCCGGAGGATGGTGACTTTTAAGAGGAACTGTGGTCAAGGTGTACAGGACATACATGGCAACATCGATCAT
>JBAYMI010000009.1:0-15776 GCA_041663625.1 Methanoregula sp. | reverse complement strand
TACCGACTGCAGGTCAAGGAAATTAAGATCAAAATCATCCTCTACAACATTTCAAGAATGATTTCAACTTTGTCGTTTCTCATGCTCTTTGAGGAATTCTACAGAGCCCATTAATCATATATTAAAATAAAATAACGCACGTTATTCTCTTTCAGAGATTAAATCTCACGGAACATGAACAGGATTCAGTAATTATGGCATACAAAAAATGGAGTGTGGATTGTCTGCCCCTCGTTATCTGTTAAATACGCCACATGATGCCCCGGGCCACAAAAACATATAAGAATGCTTACTGATAGTAACAGTGATACCGTGAAAATCATGCAGGGCTCCGCAATAACGGATACTATTCCGGACATGCAGCAGATCGCCCCCCTCATCAGGGAAATCAGCTTAAAGGAAGAGGTAATTGCCCTTCTGCTCTTTGGTTCTGTTGCACGGGGCCAGGCGCGGAGCATATCAGATATTGATCTCTGCATTGTCACACCAAGGGATCTGTCGCAGTCAGATCGATGGGATCTCCTCAGTTATGGATCTGAAAAGATCGATGTGAACCTTTTCTGGGATCTCCCGATAACCATACGGTTCCGGGCAATACGGGAAGGTCGTGTGATGTTTTTAAAAAGACCCCTCCCGTTCCACCGGATCAAAGCAGAGACCGTACGTGAATATCTCGATATTGCTCCCCTTATCAGGAGGCACTGCCTCCATGCAATGGCTGTCAGGTTGTGAGGGATCATAATGGAAAACGATATCCTGTATGATGAGGAACGAATCGGGACAATATTTTCTGATATACAGCGGTATCTGAAGGATTTTGAGGATCTCGGAATACACAGCGCTTATGACCTCCATGATAAACGAAATTTCTACGCATCATCTATGGTCCTTTTTTCCCTGCTCAACCGGGTCTTCGATCTCGGAAGTGAAATGGCCATTGCACATAACCTCGGCATACCTGGTACATACCGTGAAATATTTGTCCTGCTCCGGAAAAACGGGTTCATCGAAAACGATCTCGCACATGAAATGATTGGGCTGGTAACCTACCGAAATCTCCTGTCTCACGAATACCATGGAATTTCTGAAGAAACTCTCTTTAACCTGACTAAAAAGATTGCCAGCATCAGACAATTCGTAGGTATGATGCAGGACATGATTCAGCATAAACAAAAATAGTGAACGGTTCCCACAGGGAAATTTTTCAGTATCTTATCAGTCCAGGAACCAGAAGTCAGAACCATTATAGTCAAAGACCTTACATTTAATGCTGCTTTGATTATTTTGACTGCGAATACCCCCGTTTTCCCAAATTCAACCACTTTTTGCCCATTAACGATTACGAGAATTATTAAACCAAAGGTTCTTGACTATAATTTATAAACGCCCGACTATCTTTTTTAGTTTTGTCCAGCCTGTATGAAGTTCTTCTTTGCGGAAATCTCGCGGCTCTGCCTACCGGGCGGAATGTGCCAGGGAGTTCCTGGATTCCGGATATGAGGCTTGGGCTCGATCTCATGATTATGGGTCTCGATGGTCTGTTGAAGGGTTTTTCTCTTCGATGAAACGAATCTTCGGGGAATCGGTAAATGCTTCGAGCATCAACGGAATGTTCCATGAACTGCGACTGAAATACAGTGCCTATAATCTTTTGATCAATTGTTAACTACGAGGATTTTCCATTGAGGATGGATCGTTCATCGTGATTTGTACAACACAGCATCTCTGTAGAAATCCTTTTCTCTTGCAGACATGATCGCCCCCCTCTTGCGCCCCCAGTCCCCCGAGGGGGACAGGAAGCATAACGATGCCTCCTGAAAAATCTGCCAACTCATCAATCGGAGAACTATTCCGGTAATACAGAGGCATTGCAATGCAGGGGATGCCCACGCGGCGGGGGCAGAGCCCCCAAAAGCGTCAACGCGAATCAAATGATTTCTCCAGTGCAAATTTTTTAAATTTTTTCCAAACGGTCAGCACTCATGAATGAAAAATTCTGTACGCAGATATCGGAACGCCTCATGGAATTCCCGGAAAATCCCCGGGAATCCCCCTCCCCCCGTGGATCAGGGGGTCAGGAAAGAGGGGGGATGAGACCCCGATCTTCGCGTAAAATGCCCGGTTTGCCAAACGGAGCATTTTTAGAAAAACCCGTAAAACGCCCGGATCCCATCCGGGGTATATGCGGTGTCCGTTAAGCCAGAAAGGCCCGAAATGGCGTTTTCAGGATATGGGTGAGTTTTCCGTCCGTGACGGTGCATACAGGGAATCGGTGCGGGCCGGAAAAAAAGTCCTGCCAAACGCTGCTATGAGGCTCCGGAGGGCATTATATGCACCCCGATTTATGGTCATTTTGGCGATCGGGGCCTTCCAAGGGGCCGGATTACCGTCGGTACAATGTTTCTCCGATAGTGAACGGACGTGGGGGTATACTTTCCTGTTGAGGGGGGGCAGCGCGATTATTTCCAAAAAAATTTCCGGAAAAATTTCTGAAATAATTTTTCGTCCGGTTTAAAAAAAATTCCGGTTTTTTCTGCGGATTTTCCTGCTCTGTTGAAAACATTTTTTGCAGAAAAGATCGCCTCCCCTCTGGCGCCGCCAATCTCCCGCTGGGGGACAGAACGCATTACGAATCTTCCTGAAAATATATCCTCACTATCATAGGATTATTCCGGTAATTTAACAGGCATTGCAATGCAGGGGATGCCCACGCGGCGGGGACAGAGCCCCCAAGTGTCACAAGCTAAATCAAATAATTTCGCCAGAACAGAATTTCATGATACTTTAGTTTGTCCCTCACTCCATGGCAAATGTGGCGGACGGAATTTTTTTATGGATCTGCACCGCCACCAGATGATCAGAACACTATAATAAACCGAAACCTGCGGGGTAGGTGGTTGAAATTATCCCCCAATAAATGATTTTTGGACAAAATGCGATGGATTTTTCCAAATTCGGGGGAACTCTGCGATGATTTCAAGAGGAAATGTTCTCCAATGCAATCCCTTTGGTCTCCCGCCATGACACATACGCAAATCCCAGCAGACTGGCAATCGAAATAAGGTATCCCAAAATGGTAACCCCCTGGTTCCGTTCCTCCGTATGATAGCGGGGAGTAAGATTTCCCCGGACTTTTATCAAAAGGGTAGTACCATACTCATCCGCACAGACTTTGCTCATCTCAAAGAAATTGGCGTTATTGAATGCATTGATCCCGTTCCTGTCAAGCGGGGGATTCCACATCGCAGGGGCCGGCGCGTGGATCGGAAGAACGATATAATTCACCCCGTATCTCCGGATGAGTTCCAGTTTCCGGTTCAGATCCGGATCATTGATGATGGTATCGCTGTCGCTATCACCGAAATATTCATGCCCGATCATCTGTGAGGATTCCCCGCCAAGGATGTGGACCCCGGACGCTGCCGATACCCAGAAACCCTGGATGCCCGGAGGGGTAACCACCAGGCTGCCCGGGGGAAGGGACTGCAGGTATTCCGTCATGGCGAGATCCGAGGAATACCCCCATTTGCCAAAGGGGACATCAAAGGTACATGCCCCATACAGCGGGATGAGAAGCAACAGCAACAGGAGATAGCCTTTGTAGGCTGATGCACCGGTTCCCCGGGCATTAAATCTCTTAATGAGAAGGGCACAAATTCCGCCAACCAGGAGACACAGTCCGACATCAAAAAACTGGCTGTACCGGTCAACCCACAAGATGGGCTTTACCAGGTACGATCCCATGAGAACGAGGGAGACCAAGAGACATACCGCGAGAGCGACTTTCTCGAAATCCCACCTGATCTTCCGGATGAGAAATAAGATTATTATTCCAAGAATTATCGCGATCAGCGCAGTACTTGAAAAAGTTACAAAATGCCACAAGGTAAACGGCTGGTTGGTAAACGGGGATGCAGCCGGCGTGAAAAATATTGAAAATGCAGATATCATGAACGCCGGTATCCCGTGACGCCAGGCCATCGGCAGCCAGAAAAATGCCAGCAGTGCCGTTGTCATAACCGGTATTGCGATCAGAACCCTGATGGCATTTTTATCCCGGATACACCAGATCCCCAGCGATACCAGCATAATGATGAAACATACCGCAGCTGCCAGGTAACTTGCAAGAATGATCAGAGCAGAGACGAGCGCAGCCAGGAAAAAATACCGGTATTGCTGGTACCTGACAGAGCGGATGACAAAAACCGCGGCAACGGGCATGAGGGTCAGTGCCAGGATCTGCGGATAATAATTCATGTATGCCAGCAGCTGGATCTCGCTCGTTGCAATCAGGAACGCACTGATAAGTGCAGCTGTTGTATTCCTGAAAATTTCCCCTGCAAGCCAGTATACGGTCAGGCACAATGCGGCGCCGGCAAGGATCGCAAGCCACGCGGTCAGATCGATGAGAGAAAAACCCGTGAGGGTGTGGAGGAGAGCAACGGTATACGGGAACAGTACCTGGTATTCATAGTATTCACCCAGGTTGAAATAGGGATTATACTGGGGAACCAGCGGGAACGAGTCAAGCGCTGCGCGCGCATAGACAACATTTTTCCCCGGATCATAATGATAGGGGATGTTCGGGTCCAGGTTGGCCCGGATAAAGAGAGCCAGCAAAAAAATGAGAATAAGAATAAGATGTTCCCGTTTTATGAGCGGATTCGCTCGGGGGATTGTATGACTTTTTGGGAGGCTCCGCTTTTTCTTAAATTGTTTAGGCATTTATTTTGATGTTTAATACATCACTTGCCACATAATCGATATTAAAATATCCGATTATAATTTTTGAATATTATCCTTATGAGATGGATCATATGCGCCGCTCCCCCCCGCATTGGATGACAGGTTGCAGTGCAATCCTCTGATTACACAGAATAGGTTGCCATCGCAATACGGGATATCTTCGCAGGAGGATGATCACGAAAGCATCAGGTTTTCCGTAAGATTTCTCCCGGGTGCTATGAGCCCGGGAGTTCAAAGATTACCCTGAAAAGGTATTGATAATTCTGCTTTGGAGAAAGGCACATGAACTCCCGGTTCGCACCCGAATCATGAAAATTGTGAGAATATAATTTAGGGATGGCTCCCCGCCTCAGGGCCTCTCCGAGGCACGGCGGGGCAATACGTTGTTTTCAAATTGTGGAGAGGCACTGATACGCTGCGGGGGCGATCAATTCTGCAAAAAAAGATTTTCAACAGAGCAGATAATTTTACAAAAGACGACACGATTGACACTACTAAGCTTGTTCAAAGATGACCCTGAATACTCACCCACCTTGCGCCAGGCTGCCTCCCGGTGGGGACAGAACGTACTTGATAATTCGCAGAACATGAGTCTGTCCTGCCAGTAGTTTTCCCCGTCAGCAGTTTTACTCCCAGACCGTTCGCCTATCCGCTCATGAACTACGGAGACCCCGGATGAATCCCATGGATTTATTCAATACGAAAACTATTGTTTTATACTATCCAGGCTCCTGCCTGCTGGATCTCCTATGATACCATCATCCGCTCCCGGGTTTCCGGTTGATATCTCCGTTGTCCTCCCCGCGCTTGACGAAGAGCACGCGATCGCGGACTGTATCCGGAAGATCCAGGCCGTGTTCCGTGACAACTCGCTCAACGGCGAGATCATAGTCGCCGATTCATCGACCGACCGGACGGGTGCAATCGCCAAGTCTCTTGGTGCAATCGTCATAAAACCGGAAAAAGCCGGCTATGGCAACGCGTATCTTGCCGGGCTTTCCCATGCCCGGGGCCGGTTCATCATCCTTGGAGATGCTGACGATACTTATGATTTTTCACAAATCCCCCGCCTGCTTGCCCCGCTTTACAAAGGCGCGGATTTTGTCATTGGATCGCGGTTCAAAGGGACGCTCCACGCCGGCTCCATGACTCCGCTTCACCGCTTTATCGGCAACCCGCTCCTCACGTGGATGATCAATGTTATCTTCGGGACGCAGTATTCCGATACGCACAGCGGCTTCCGGGCGATCACCCGCGAGGCACTCGGCCGCCTGAAGTTGACCACCGGCGGCATGGAGTTCGCGTCAGAGATGCTGGTGATGGCGGCAAAAGAGCGGCTGAAGGTCGAGGAAGTCCCCATCGATTATTATCCCCGGCAGACTCCGTCAAAGCTGCACAGTTTTGCCGATGGCTGGCGGCACATACGGTTCGTGCTGCTCATGAAGCCCCTGCCGTTCGTCGCAGTTCCGGGCCTGTTGTTCTTACTTACCGGGCTTCTCCTGATGGGTTTCTTCACCTATGGGGGGAATATCGAAGAATCGCACCTTCACACGTTCATCCTTGGCGCAATCCTCGTCATGGGCGGCCTCCAGGTCATCCTCACCGGCTTTTTGATGAAGACCTATTCCGTTGTTCACGGGTATGAGAACAAAACCGGTATCATCATCAGCCTGATGCAGTACAGCAACCTGGAAAAATTCCTTTTTCTTGGAGCCGGCCTGGTTATTGCCGGGGTGCTTCTTGGGATCAACATCGTCATCCAGTGGTTCTCGGCAAGTTTCGGTTTCCTGTCGGAGATCTCAACCGCTATCATGGCCCTTGTCCTCATTACCAGCGGCATCCAGGTTTTCCTTTTCGCCGTGTTCCAGAGCATGATGCTCTTAAACGAGAACAATGGCCATGTATAGGGAGCTGGGATGAAGATCGCGTTTGTCTACGATGTCATCTACCCTTACGTGAAGGGTGGCGTGGAGAAGCGCGTCTGGGAGCTGGCCGTCCGGCTTGCAGCGCGGGGCCATGAGGTACATATCTTCGGCATGAAATACTGGGACGGAAAGGATAGCCAAAAAAAAGAGGGGATCACCCTGCACGGCGTCTGCCCGTCCTATCCCCTCTATGCGGATGGCCGGAGGAAAATTCCTGAGACCTTGGTGTTCAGCGCACGTCTCTTTCCGGCCCTTGTGCGGGAGAGATTCGATATCATCGACTGCCAGCAGTTCCCGTATTTTTCCTGCATCACAGCCCGGGTCGTGGCAGGTGTGCGGCGGACTCCCCTCGTCATCACCTGGCATGAAGTGTGGGGCGGGTACTGGTACACGTATCTCGGGTGGAAAGGATGTTTCGGCAAACTCGCGGAACGGGTGGTCGCCCTGCTGACCCGGAATAATGTGGCGGTATCAGAAACAACCGCACGGAACGGCAGGCCGCTGGGGATACCGGTAGATACGATCATCCCGAACGGGATCGATCTCTCCCGGCTGGATGCCCTGCCAGCGTCCCAGGAAATCTCCGACATCATCTTTGTCGGAAGGCTGATCAGGGAGAAACATGCCGACATCCTGGTGGATGCGATGACGATCCTCATCCGGGATCACCCGGATCTCCGGCTGCTGATCGTTGGTGACGGTCCCGAACGGGAAGCGCTACAGCAGCAGGTCCGCGCACAGGGGCTGGAGAAAAATATCCGGATGGCGGGTTTTTTCAGCGATCACGATGCCGTTCTCGCAGCAATGAAATCCTCAAAAGTCTTTGTCATTCCCTCGACCCGGGAAGGATTCGGCATTGCCGCGCTCGAAGCGCTCGCATGCGGCCTGCCTGTAGTGACCGTGGATCATCCCGGGAATGCTGTGTGCGATCTGGTCACAAATGAGACCGGGTTTCTCTCTTCACTCTCACCCGATTCACTTGCTGCATCCATCGAAAAAGCGCTTGCATCCGGACCCTCGATGAGACCGGCATGTATCGCCGCAGCAGGATCCTTTGGCTGGGATGCGGTTGCCCTCCGGGCAGAGCAGTACTATGCGGAAGTTATCGAAGAGTACCGGGATGAATAATCTCTTGATCCGGAATGAACCGAATACGATGGATGTAACGGAAATACATTGTTAAAAAAAAGGTGATCTTTTTGCTCTGGTGAAACACACATGAACGAGCGTGAGCGTTCACACCCGAACTATGAAAATTAAAAATCCAGATTTTGTTCTGATATAAACGGGTAGCTCAATTTAGTTTATTTTCATGGGAAACCCGTTTTATGCTCTATAATTGCCCCCCTCTTGCGCCACCGGTTCCCAAAGGGGTCCGGGAGTATTAAGATGCCTCCTGAACATACTGCCACCACGTCAATATCGGTGAATTATTCCGGTAATCCAGCGGCATCGCAATGCGGGGGATGCCCACGCGGCGGGGGCAGAGCCCCCGAGAGCGTTACGTAAATGAGCACATGAGCTCCCGAAAATCGGATGCCTGAGCTCTATAATGATGGGGGCTGATGCCCCCATACCCCCGGTTGTGATGAACGCCGCCGCCCCCGACGGGGCGCCCCCGCGGCGGATCAGAGCCTATAAGCAACTTTCCAACGATTTTCATGATTCGGGTGCGAACCGATCAGGTCATGTATGTTCTCCAGAGCAGAATTTTTCAAATGCCCTGATCTCCCCCCTCTTACGCCACGTTGTCCCCCGGGAGGACAAGACATCCATTAATATAGTTGAGAACAATTCATAGCCTTCGCAGACACAGGGAGCCCTCCCCAAATGAAATACTCACCATTTTCAGGTTCGGGCGTAACCCCTCATTCACGTGCGTTTCAACGTACAGCGACCAGCATACTTTTTTATCGTCAACCAACATTTTTTTAATGGTTGACAATGTTCGGCAATATAGAGCGCTCACGTCTTATCGCGTACTCCGCAGCATGTATCGGGCTCATCGCCCTTGGCAGCTGGATATCCATTCCGTTCATCCCGGTACCATTCACGCTCCAGACTCTCTTTGTCCTCCTCACCGGCGCGGTCATGAAACGGAAGGCCGTGATCCCGGTCGCCGCATTTCTCCTGCTGGGTGTGCTCGGGCTCCCGGTATTTCATAACGGCATGTCCGGCCCGGGTGTTCTTCTCGGCCCGACCGGGGGATACTTTGCCGGGTTTATTCTCGCAGCGCTCGTGGTCGGCCTTGCCTATGAAAGGCCCTCACGGTACCTTCACGCAGCGGGTCTCGCCCTCGGGGCTGCCCTCATCCTTCTCTGCGGCATGGCCTGGCTGGTGTACTCGATGGGCATGGCGCTGCCCGCCGCGTTCATTGCCGGCGTCCTGCCATTTGTCATCGGCGATGCCCTCAAGGCCGGCGCTGCATTCGTGATCGCGAAACGGCTGCCATGATCACCATCCGCGATCTCCGGTGCGGCCTGCTCGATATCGGTTCACTGGATATCGAACCGGGTATCACATCGATCATCGGCCCGAATGGCAGCGGGAAGACAACGCTGCTCAAACTTCTCGCGGGCATTACAATTCCGGAATCCGGGGAGATTCTCGTGGACGATCGCTCTCCCCGCAACGTGGAGACCGGCTGGGTCAATGAATTCCCCGACCGTAACATCCTCTTCGATACCGTTGCCGATGAGGTGGCATCCCCCTTACGATTCCGCAGGATCCCCTGCAACGAGACCAGCCGTCGGGTCACGAGCCATCTTGAATTCATGCATGTCACGCATCTCAGCACACGATCGATCCGCGAACTCTCCGGAGGGGAGAAGATCCTTGTCGCCATTGCGGCAGCCGCGATCCATCATCCCGATCTGCTGGTGCTTGACGAATGCGACTCGCATCTCAATGAGAGCCGGGCGCAGGAAACTGACCAGCTCCTGAAAGAGACCGGGGCACGCTACATCATCCGGTGCACCCAGCAGATGGAGTCCGCTGCCCGCAGCGATCGCCTCATTTATCTTGAGCAGGGCCGGGTTATCCATAACGGTTCCCCCCCGGAAGTTTTTTCCTCGCTTGCATCATCGGCATTTTACCCGCTCTCGTGGAGGTGTGGCCTGTGAGGATCGTGCTCGATGATGTCCGCATATCAAGGGAAGAATGGTCATTGTCAGCCCGGGGCATCTTCACGGAAGGAACCCACCTGGTGAGCGGGGATATCGGGAGCGGGAAGACCACGCTTTCCCTCATGCTTGCCGGCTTGCTGAAGCCCTCATCGGGAACCATTGGGCGGGAAGAAATTGTTTCCCGGATGATCTCGTTCCAGTTCCCGGAACACCATGTCACGGGATCCACCCTGCGCGAAGAATGCGCATCATGGGGAATCGACCCCGATACAGTCCTCGCATCCGTAAATCTTACCGGAAAAGAAGATTTTCCCCCGTTAAAACTGAGCCGGGGCGAACTCAAACGCCTGCATCTTGCCTGCGTGATGGCAAAACAGTATGACCTCCTCATCCTTGACGAACCGTTCAGTTCCCTGGACTGCCGCGAGAAGGAGCGGATCTGCAATGACCTCTCGCTTTGCACGCAGGGAATCACGATCATCTTCACACACGAGCAGATGCAGTTCCCGCGCGTTGACTTCATCTGGGAGATCACCGGCGGATCACTGTGCAGCCGGGGCAGGCTTCCGGATGCGCTTCCCGCATGGGAGCACGCCCCGGCAGTAATTAAAAAACTCATCCGGCGGGGGAACCTACCGGAGAACCTGACACAGAAAGATCTCATGGAGGCGGCATGCAGGACATAAGATTACGGACCGGCGCCGCAATTCTCCTCTCCCTTGCAGCATTCATGAGCCTTGCCGGGGCCGCTTTGGCCCTCGCATGGTGGCTCATCTTCACCGGCAGGTTTGCCCGGATAAAAATACGCATGCTCCTGCCGGTCGCAGGCATGCTCGCATTCTTCAGCATCGTGCTCGCGCTGACCGGGGGTGACGGGCTCTCCTACTTCTTCCGGATGATGGTCATCCTGCTCATCGGGTTCTGGATGTTTGCCGGGCACAAAAGCGGGGAGTACCTCCACCTTGGCGTATGGCTGCTGGGAGATCGGATCGGGTTTGAGCTCGGGATGCTGGCCGACATGGGAATGCAGACCATGCATCTCCTCACCCGGGACTCCGGCCAGATCCGCGTTGCAGAACAGCTCAAGGGGATGAATGCCGGGTGGAGGAACCTGGCGCCAGCCGGTTTTATCCTCGTCAGCGGCGCACTCTCGCGTGCAGAGTCCACCGCAGAGATCATGGCAGCCCGGGGCTACCGGGACGGGGGCTCGTTCTGCCCGGTGTTCGTTCCTCCCGTAAAAGATATGCTCGCCGGTGCGGCGGCCCTCTGCGTACTTGCAATATCCTTTATTCCCGTTAGTGAATTTTTTATACTTTACTGCTGAAGTTTTTAGAGGCTGAATATCATCCTGCTGCCCGGCAGAGGATTCTAGCATGCACATCGTGTCCACTAAAAAAGTCCTGATTACTGATACAACTCTTCGTGACGCCCACCAGTCACTCATTGCAACCCGGCTCCGGACTGAAGACATGCTTCCCCTTGCACGGGAGATCGATAAATGCGGTTTTTTCTCCGTGGAAGCATGGGGCGGCGCCACGTTCGATACCTGTATCCGCTTCCTGAACGATGACCCGTGGGACCGGCTGAGGCTGCTCAAGGCAGAACTCAAGCACACGCCAATCCAGATGCTCCTCAGAGGCCAGAACCTTGTCGGGTACCGCCATTACCCGGACGATGTTGTCGACAGGTTTGTCGATGCCTCCCACAAGAACGGGGTGGACGTCTTCCGCATCTTCGATGCGCTCAACGATATCCGGAACATGAAGCGCTCGATGGACCGGGTCAAGAAGACCGGGGCGCACCTCCAGGGTACGATATCCTATACCACGAGCCCGGTCCACAGCACGCAGTCGTTCATCGACATGGCAAAGGAATTGTATGCCCTTGACTGCGATTCGATCTGCATCAAGGACATGGCCGGCCTGATCATGCCGGCCGCGGCAAAGGAGCTTATCACCGGCATCAGGAAAGCCGTGGACGTGAAGGTCTGCCTCCACTCCCACTGCACGAGCGGGATCGCGCCGATGAGTTACCAGGCAGCGATCGATGCGGGTGTCGATATCCTCGATACCGCCATGTCGCCCGTTGCCATGGGAACCTCCCAGCCGCCGACCGAGAGCGTTGTCGCTTCTTTGATTGGCACGCCCCGCGACACCGGCATCGACCTGATCCGGCTCCGGGCGGTCCGCAACCAGTGTCTCAGGATCCGCGAGAAATACTGCGGGCTCTTAAACCCGATCTCGGAACGCGTTGACAGCGATGTCCTCATCTACCAGCTGCCCGGTGGCATGATCTCGAACATCGTCTCGCAGCTGCAAGAGCAGGATGCGCTCGATCGCTGGGATGAGGTGCTCGAAGAGATTCCCAAGGTCCGGGAAGATCTCGGGTACCCGCCGCTCGTCACGCCAACGAGCCAGATCGTCGGGACGCAGGCAGTCCTCAACGTGCTGGTGAACGGCCAGCGCTACCGGAACGTAACCAAGGAGGTCAAGGATTATGTCCGGGGCCTCTACGGCAAGTCCCCGGGACCGGTCAGCAACGAGATCCGCACTCTCATCATCGGCGACGAGGACGTCATCACCGTCCGGCCTGCCGACCTGCTCGAACCGGCATACGAGAGCATGAAGGCAGAGGCAACAAAGGCAGGGCTCGTGAAGAAGGAAGAAGATGTCCTGACCTACATCCTCTACCCGGCCATCGCACCCTCCTTCCTCAAGGGCGAGCGAAAAGTCGAGGAGCTCCCCCGGAAGCAGGCCGACCAGAAGCCCGCCCCCGATATTCCCGGCCAGATGGAGGTCGAGGTCGACGGGGAAGTCTTCACGGTCAAGATTGTTTCTGTGGGGGGCAACAAGGTCGAAGTGGCAAGTGTTGCCGCCCCCCCGAAGATCCCGCGCGGGGAGTTTGCCGGCGGCATCAAGAGCAACATCCAGGGGATGGTCCTCCAGGTACTGGTCAGCCGGGGCGCGACAGTCAGGAAAGGCGATACCGTTGTCGTGCTCGAGGCGATGAAGATGGAGAACCCCATCCACTGCCCGGTTGACGGCAGGGTCACCGAGATCTTTGTCGACACCGGCGATGTCGTCCAGAATGGCGATGTCCTGCTGGTGGTCCAATGAAATTTTTTGAGAAACTTCTCATAGCGAACCGCGGCGAGATCGCCATCCGGGTGATGCGGGCGTGCCGCGAACTCGATATCGAGACCGTTGCGATTTACTCCGATGCGGACAGGAACGCGCTCCACGTCAAATACGCCGACGAGGCATTCCACGTTGGCGAAGCCCATCCCTCCAAGAGTTACCTCAACATGGAGCGGATCATCGACATCGCAAAGAAGAGCGGGGCCGAGGCTGTTCACCCGGGTTACGGGTTCCTTGCAGAGAACTACCGCTTTGCCAAGCTCTGCCATGACGAGAACGTTGCGTTCGTCGGCCCGCAGTGGAAGACCATCAAGGCAATGGGCTCCAAGATCGGCAGCAAGCAGATGATGAAGGATGCCGGTGTGCCGGTGCTCCCGGGCACGGACAGCGGCATCACGGATATCGATGCAGCCAAGAAAGTTGCCGCAGAGATCGGCTACCCGGTCATTGTCAAAGCCAGTGCCGGGGGCGGCGGTATCGGGATGCAGATCGTCGAGGACGAGCAGACCCTTGAGGAGGCGGTCACCGCAAGCATGCGGATCGCCAAGTCCGCGTTCGGCGACCCGACCGTCTTCATCGAGAAGTACCTCATCAAGCCCCGGCACATCGAGTTCCAGGTGCTGGCGGACGAGCACGGCAATGCAGTCCATCTCTATGATCGCGAATGCTCCATCCAGCGCCGGCACCAGAAACTGATTGAAGAGGCCCCGTCCCCGATCATGACCGACGAACTGCGGGACCGGATGTCGAATTCTGCGCTCAAAGTCGCCGAGGCTTCGGATTACAGCAATGCCGGGTCGGTGGAGTTCCTGTACAGCCAGGGCAACTATTACTTCATGGAGATGAATACCCGCCTCCAGGTCGAGCATACCATCACGGAGTTCATCACCGGTATCGATCTCGTCAAGCAGCAGATAGCCATCGCCGCCGGGGAATCGCTCCCGTTCTCGCAGGATGAAGTCTCCATCCGCGGGCATGCCATCGAGTGCCGCATCAATGCCGAAGACCCGCTCAATAATTTTGCCGCAGACCCGGGCAAGATCGTCAAGTACCGGTCGCCCGGCGGCCCGGGCATCCGGGTTGACAGCGGGATCCACATGGGGTACACCATCCCGCCCAACTACGATTCGATGATTGCAAAACTCTGTGCATGGGACAGCACCCGCATCGAAGCCATCATGCGGATGCGGAGAGCAATCTCGGAGTACATCGTCCTTGGCATCCGGACAACGCTGCCCCTCCACTATGCGATCATGAACAACCAGCAGTTCATGGAGGGGAACACCCACACGCACTTCCTGCAGGAAGAGCATATCCTGAGCACCCTTGAACGGTACAAGCGGGACGAGGAGACCCGCATGCAGACGCTTGCCGGGTCCTTTGAGCAGGGGAAGAAAGTTGCCGCGATCACCGCAGCGGTCAACATGTATCTCCAGCAGAAAAAAGCGTGAATGCGGAACGCGAACCTTTAATAATTTTTACGGCGTTTTTATTATGCACTTTTGTGCTGCGGTGGCCTAGCTGGTTAGGGCGCCAGACTCATAGGGTTGTGAGCATTTCGCGTTCACGCTTCGAGAGATCTGGAGATCGGGGGATCGTAACCCTCTCGCAGCATACTGTTTTTCTTCCAGAGTAACCGTTGGCTGCATGAAAATTTCCGGTGGACCGGAATTCTCACTTTAAAATAATCCGGATTTATTCTGATGGGTCTTTGCGTTTTTGAAAAAACATCAGAATTTTGAAAATAAATAGCGATTCAATCGGAAACAGACTCAACAGTAGATCTGTTTTGAATAATATGATCGCCCCCCTCTTGCGCCACCGGTCCCCCGAGGGGGAGGGGGCGCATTGCGATGACGCCAGAACAGATACGGCATTATTACAAAGGAGGAATGTACCATTCGAGGAGTTAGTCATGCAAAAATAATTCGAGTGGCACAACGGGAGTGAACGATTTCTGTAAAGCAAAAAATCATCTGAATTTTTTATTGAGAGGTATTACAATTGTCAGGTCTTTCAATGGTCAGGATTTGAAAATTTTACCGCCATACCAGTTCCTGATCCGCCGCGGGGGCGCCCCTTCGGGGGCGGCGGCGTTCATCATACTTTGGGGTATGGGGGCATCAGCCCCCATCATCATATCCAGGACAGTGGGTAATTTTCAGGGGAAATCATGTGGTTTACATTGTGACGCTCTTGGGGGCTCCGCCTTCGGCTCTGCCCCCGCCGCGTGGGCACCCCCCGCATTGCGATGCCGCTGGATTACCGGAATAATTCACCGATATTGACGTGGTGGCAGTCTGTTCAGGAGGCATCATAATGCGCCTCGTCCTCAGCGGGGGACAACCTGGCGCAAGAGAGGGACTATCTTTTCTGCAAAAAAAAGGTTTGCACCAGAGCACAAAATTCAGAAGCGTAAGATCGCATCAATAAAAATCCTCGATTACACCCCATACCGGTTGATAATCCCGATAAGTTCCGCAAACCCGCTCATCTCCATCTCCAGCACCTGGTCGCGGGTCATCCCCATGCTGGTCTCGGCGTCCGCGGTCAGCATATCCGGGCCGCGAATCACCGTTCGCTCAATCCCGTCGCGTGAGAGGATCTCCTCTGCCTCGGCATCGTGCACGAACGCCCGGCCGGGAATGATGACAACCGGTTCGAGCGCTTTGAGATCGAGCCCGCGGAGATCGTCGGCAGTTACCAGGCAGGCGATCTCCTTCCTGACCGGGACAGCCGGCACAACAGAACCGCACGCAGAGAGGATCGTATCGATGAACGGCGTTGCAATACTCCCGCTCACCACGCTTGCCCGTTTTGCGACCCGGGGGAGTTTTGCAAGC
>JBAYMI010000008.1:0-15923 GCA_041663625.1 Methanoregula sp. | reverse complement strand
GATTTAATGTTTCGTATTCCTGTTTTAGTTTTAGCTGTATATACAGGAGAATAACGAACAATGAATATGTCTCTATGAAAAGCGGATTTGTCTGGATCTGGTTGTCATGGATCCTGCCGGAGCAAATGACCCGGGCAATGAAAAACGGAATCCGGTGTTTCCTGTGTTATGCTGTGGAGTGTTTAAATTCCGGAAACGGCACGGATACGGGAAAAATGAATGGGTTCAATATCCGTTGGTTCTCGTGTATATATGCCTGGCTTGCATGGGGAGGAGGATATTCCGGACTCCCCGATGAATGATGAGGCTTTGGAGGAGCGGGTATTATTCACTGGTAAGAATCACCTCCGTTCTTCCGGGATCTTGTCCCGGTCTGATTACAAGGTTTATTGAACCGGTATATATACCACGGCAATGTGGAAAAAAAGTGAGAGAAATTTTCCTGTGTTCGTCATACTGTATCGTGTCTTCAGCCAGGATCCCGGCCGGGATGCCAAACGGTTATCATCCGGTGGATTCAGGACCTCTCGACCCGTCATAGGTACTCAGCCGGTTCCTCTTCCGGTAACCCGTTCCAATGCACAAAAAGAGATAGGGTCAGCGGGATGACGGTCGGTCGAAAAAGATATTTTTGCCGGTTGCCGAGAGCGGGATTGCGTATATTACCGTGCAGTTTTTCGGTAACAACTCCAGGTCCCGGGCTGCAACGCCGCCGGAATACAGGACCCGGTTATCGACATTATGGATCTGTGCAGTCTTCACCGCGGAGCCGACCGCAATGCCGAGATCTGCCATACGGATAACGCAGTTCGGGCCGTCAAAGGGTGTGAACGAGAACTTCTTCTTTTTCATGCGGGCGGTCTCGAAGCCTGCACAGGCCGGGTACCCGCAGCCACCGCAGTTGATGCCGGCAGCCGAATCTCCCCGGGAGCCGATGAGCAGGCAGGCGTCGGAGGCTGCAAGGTTCTTTGCATCCCGGAGAAAGAAACCGATCTTCTTCTCCTCACCCAGTTCTTCCAGCCGGCCGGCAAGTTTACCGGTCTCTTTTTTGGTAAGCACACGAATCTCAAGCGTGTCCACGCCCCGGCCCTTGGGGGCGGTCCGGGCGGCAAGTGCCATGAGTTCTGCCACGGTTTTTACTGCATTCTGTTCCGGCTTCATAAGGAACTATGGGAAGATGAGGTGGATAAACATTACCGGTGCCGGGTAAGGATGAAAAAGAGATCCGGGATAGTTATGAGTATAGGCTGGATGACAATTTTTTACAACGCCCTGTTGATGGTGACATTTTTCCATAATTTATCAATGTCTCTCTCTCGCCAGGGCAAGGTCCCGGGTTATACTATTTTCGTAACATAAAATTCCCTGCGTTTTCCTGTGTAAGGTATTGCAATTTTTATTTTTTTAACCCGCCCTTTAAAAAAATGGTCTCATCAGAAAAAAATTTTCACTATCTTCAATTTTAAAAAACGGAACCTGAAAAAATCAGACCCGAAACGCCACGCCCGTGAACTCCGCAACGGTGCGGTTCCCCGCGTATATCATTACACGGAATGTATCGGTGATGCCGTTGTCCTCCACCCGCTCGGCAATGGCGACAAGCTCGCCTGTTGCGGGGACGAGATAGTGGATACTGATCGAGATGGCAGTCCGGTGCACGCCACCGCAGTTTGAGGCAATCCCGAATGCCTGGTCTGCGAGTGCAAAGACTGCCCCCCCATGTGCTGCGCCGGACGGGTTCAGTTTACCTGTACAGTTCATCGTGACACGTGCATAGCCGTCACGTGCTTCAGTGATCACCATGCCCAGCAACCGGGCGAACTCGTTCTCATTGAATACTCGGATGCATTCAGCGGTATCCGGATCCTCCGGGTAGGGAGGGGGTTTTGCGGTCATGGGAACCCGGGCAGGCACGCGATCAGGGTGATCATTTGTATTTCTTCTGCGTGTAGGTGTATTTCCCGCTCTCGCCACCGTCGGAAACAATGGCTACCCATTCGTACAGGGACTGCATGGTGCCAAACTGCTTGTAGCGCCGCATCGAGAAACCCACGCTGAGCTTCCCGTCGAATTTCACTTTGCCGAGATCGTTCATCCGCATCGCAATCTCGAGATCGTCCCCGGCATCGATGCACCGGTACATGCCGGCTTTTATGAACGCGTCTTTCCGGAACGCGGTGTTGCAACCGAGAGTGTAATAGAATGTCCGGCTGTAATACCCGATTCGCGAGAACGTGTTGGCAAGCATGAGCGAGAAACGGTTGTTCAACCCTTCCTCTATAGGATACACGGGGCCATAGAGCTGGACAAGGTCCGGGTCATGGAAATCCTCGCCAATCCGTTTGACCCAGGTGGGCGGGAGGATACAATCAGCATCCGTTGTAGCGATGATCTCACCCTTCGACGCGTTCACGCCATCGTTTCGCGCACCGCCTACTTTCCTGCTGGTCTGGGTGAAAACTTTGTCAGCGTATTTCTTCGCGATCTCGCAGGTGGCATCCTTCGATCCGCCGTCCACCACGATAATCTCGTACTCGCTTCGCGGGATATTCTGGTGGGAGAGCGAGACCAGGCACTGCGCAATATTCTCCTCTTCGTTGAATGTCGGGATAACGACAGATATCATCAGGTTTTCAGGACTCCTTGTTCATTTTTGGGTTTGGCGGATAATAAGGGTAATGCCAAAAAAAGATTCAGGCGGTTGTGTCGCGTGCAATAAAGTCAAAGACCGACCGGATGACGGCGTCCATGTTCAGGTACTCGAACTGGGCAAACCGTCCAACGAGCGGGAGGCCGAGGCCGGCGCAATAGTCCTTTATGATGGCGATGTTCTTCTGGTAGGCCAGATCGTAGACAACATACGCGAACGGCTGGTGCTCTACAGATGAGAAGACAATTTTGTCCGGGGTGCAGATCTGCATGGCATCGAGCATACCGGTTACTTCCCGGACCAGTTCCTCATCGGTGAGTGCGGCAATCTCATCGCCCGGCTGGTGCGTAATTTCGGCAAGGATGGAGTTGCACCCTTCCGGGGCCGCGTGCCGGCTGAAATTTGACGGGAACGAGAGCCGGTTGGTCTTGCCAAGATTCCTGTCCGGAAGGTACATCCACGAGACCGGTGGCAGGGCCCCTTTGATTCCGATGTTCACACAGGCAAGGGAGTTGTACACGAGCGCACGGCAGGCCTCGTTTACTTCAGGTGGAACGGCATCAAGGCAGGTCAGCAGGTGCTGGACCGGGATCGTACAGATCACCCGGTCAGCCTCAATGGACTCTCTGCCATTGCTGACAAGCCATTTCGTTCCCGACTTTCTGAGGGAATTGACCCGGAACCCGGTGCGGATAAACCCGGCAATCGGGTGCGCAATGGCCCGGACCAGCGCCTCGATCCCCCCGTCCAGCGGGTAGGAGAAGACGGCCTGGTGGGTGTAACCCTCGGTCTCGATACCTATTGCGGATTTGATGATATCTTCGACCGGGGGGCGGGGAATGCGCCCGTCCACCCAGTGAAGCGACATCTTCTCCGTGGGATACTTCCAGATCTTCTCGTTGTAGGGAACCATGTAACATTCTGCAATACCCGGGCCGAACGTGTAATAGATCCAGTCTCGGAAATTCCCGGGTGCGGGGATCGTGCCTTTCTCCACGGCTATCAGGTTCTGCACGAACCCGTTGATACAGGCAAACCGGTCCTCCGGGGGAAGCTCGTACAGCCCGTTCTCGAACGGGTACTTGACCTGCCGTCCTTTGTAGAAAATTTTGGTATTCCGGTTATTCCGCTGTTCGTTTCCCTCGATCATCCTGCGCATGAACGCGAGGACTTCGGTATCCCGCGAGAAGATGATATGGGATCCACCGGTATCGAACGTAAACCCATCCGTTGTTTTCGATCGGCAGAGCCCGCCGATTGCCGGTTCCGCTTCCAGGACCATGACCCTGTCACCACGCTCGTGCAGGAGCCGGGCAAGAGTCAGGCCGGAAAGTCCGCCGCCAAGAATTACTGTCGTCACTGCATAGCCATTTGCCGTCAGAATTTATATGCGTACGGGTGATTCACCCGCTTAACGTCAGACTGCGATGATCATGGGGGTTTCAGGCGCAGTGCACCTGCCTTCAGAACAGAGGAGACCCGCAGGACAGTTGTTGCCACAGGTGCCGCAGTGATCGGCATCAGTCAGGAGGTCAAAGCAGCCTTCCACGCAGGCAGTCTGCCCGAACGAACATGCCTTCTGGCAGTTGCCGTTCACGCAGGATTGCCCGTTCGCGCAGGCATTATTGCAGACCCCGCAGTGACTGCTGCTTGTTTTCGCGTCTACGCATGTACTGTTACACATCAATCGATCCGAGGCGCAGATGAGGGGTTTGGTTTCTTCCGGGACGGTGGTTGTTCTGGGAAGCGACGTGGTGGGGAGGATCGTTGTGGCAACGGGAAGATCTGTTGTTACAGTTACCAGCGGCTCTTCATCCATGACAACAACATATGATTCGTTCGGCACATCTGTGGACGACGTTGATGAGGTCCCTTTTCCGGCTGATAGTGAATTTTTGATGAACGGGTAACCGGCTGCGAGGATGATTAACAGAATGACGACAATTCCTGCTGCCACGATCAGTGTACAGCGCGAGTGTATCCCTGAAGGTTTGGGAGATGTGAGTACCGTATCTGAAGGTGCGGTTATTCCAGGAGCAGTGCCAGAGAGGTCAGGGTCGATAGGGGCGCCGCATTTGCCGCAGAATTGATCGCCAGGTTTGGCCGGGGCACCGCATTCAGTACAGGATCGCAGGGGAATCACCAGGTTTGCCGGTATTCTCCTTTCCCGGCATGATGAAAAAAGGTTTTCTTCTATTGTTATCCACGTCCCGTCACGAGATTGCCAGGCAACACCTGGTGATCGGGAATAACGGCATCATTCCTTAATTTCTGCTGGTTGCTCTCTGTGGTTTAACCGGTTATCCGGATGCCGGGAATAAAATCACTCGCTTAAATATGGGATTCCAAGAATGAGTATTCCCGGAAAATTTATCCGGGATATGTTATTATGGGAATGATCATCTGGCACATCTGGCTGGAGAAAAAAAGGAATTACTGTTTTGAGATATACCAGCCGGTCTGCGTCTCATCAAGAATCTTGTCGGCAGTCTTCTTAGTCAGGAGGCTGACGATGACCATCGCAAGGAGTGAGATGAAGAATGCATACGCTGAGAAATGAAGGGGAATTGCTGCAAAGTCGACGCCAAGCGCATTGACTTTGAAGTAGTTGAGGAACCCGAAGAGCAGGGCAGCAAGAAGACCGAGGGTCATGCTTGCAAGTGCGCCTTCCCGGGTTGCCCCCCGCCAGTACAGTCCCGCAAGGAGCGGGACAGCAAACGTTGCCAGCATGGTGCCGATGCCCATCCAGATGAGGATAGCGAGCATCTCCGGTGGGTTGATGGCAATTACCATCGTGCCGAGTGCCGAGAGGACGACAACGATCTTGGAGAGGAGGAGGACGCTCTTGTCATCAGCATCCGGTTTCAGGACTTTTTTGTAAATATCCCATGAGAACATTGCTCCTATCGTGAGCATGAGACGATCCGTGGTGGACATGACTGCCGCGAGCACAATAACTGCAAAGATTGCCCAGAGTGCCAGGATCGGCATAGCATACTGGATGCCATACAGGATTACGAAATCCTGTGCATTTGAAACCGCCGGAAGGGTGAAGACGCCTTCCTTGACCATCACAAGACCGGCAAACCCGGCGAATTTCAGGAGGAAGATGACAACCCCGTAGATAAGGAACGCGATTAGCGGTGACCATTTGAAGTACTTGACATCCTTGATTGCGAGCACGTTGTTGATGACGTGCGGGGCACATGCAAGTCCGAGCCCGAGAAGGAGGGCAAACGAGACCACGTAGGGTGGTGCAAACGCGCCCACCGGGTTCCACGGCATGACGAGGTTCGGATTGATCGTTGCAATATATTCGTTGACATGCGTGAAGCCACCGGCATACCAGATGATGATCGGGGCCATGACTATCACCCCAATGATGAGCGTGATGGACTGGACGAGCGATGCCCAGGCAACCGCATAAAGCCCGCCGATGGCTGTATAAGCCATGGTCACGAAGGTCGCGATCACGAGTGCGAGCCAGAGCGGGATGCCAAAGAGCCACATCAGCACGATTGAGATCGCAGTATACTGGCCCACGAGATAAATGAGCGAGACGATGATACCGGCGACCGCAGAGAGCGTCCGCAGCGCAACCGGGCTCTCGTACCGGTGGGCGAGATAGTCCTGCACGGTCATGTATCCGGCGCTCCGCGAGACATTGTGGAGCTTGACGCCGAAGAATATGATACAGATGCCAATCGAGAGCGGGACAAAGACCTGCTCCCAGATAGTAGGCCAGCCAGCTTTGTACCCGAGGCCCGAGACCCCGAGAAGCGACATACCCGAGCAGACCGTCCCGATCATCATGAGAATGAAGACCCAGAAACCGAGCTGGCGCCCGGCAAGGAGATAGTCTTCGGTATTCTTGATCTTCCTGCTTGCCCATGCACCAATGCCGAGCATCAGGAGGAAGTAGAGCCCGACAACACCGATAGTTATCCAGTCGGCGGCCATCAGTCATGCCCCTTAAACGTAAGTCCCCAGTACAGCAATGCAACCACGATGACGAGCACAACCCCGCCAACAGCAATGATAGTAATATCCGGCAGTCCGAACATGGTATCCAAATAGTTTGTGGTATGCTAACATATAACACGATCGAAATTATTGCGTGGGTATATCGAACCACGAATCCCGCACATAATCTGATCTGATGTCATCCGGTTCTTGAGATAATTCAAAACTATCATTAATCAATTCTGAAAAAAAGAACTGCAGATTATCATGACCGGTCTTCTGGATCCCGCTGGCAAGAAATCCGGCATGCATGAAAATTGCATAACACTGGCTTCCCTCTTACGGGTTTTCTGTGTGCCCTTGCGGAGTTGTTTATTCCCGTATCATAACTTCCCCGATCTCACGGGCAGATCTGCTCGCAGGTACGACAGCGCTCTATTTTGCCATTGCCAGCTGGCGCAATCTGAATATTCCCCTCTCGCGCACATTCCGATATGATTTTCGATAACCATGGCTCATTGGTATGAGCACACCCCGGAGCGTATCATCGTGGATCTTATTGTCCAGTTCATTCTTGCCATCCTGCCGATTCTTCTGATCTTTGTCGGCCTTGTCTTCCTGAAACAATCAGGTACGCTGATGGGTATCCTCGGCTGGTTGCTGACCGTCATTATCGCAGTCCTGTTCTTCCAGACCTCCCTGGAGATCGCGCTCTCTGCGTCCTGGGCCGGGGTACTCTCGTCATTTGGCATCTCGCTGATGGTACTCTTCACCATTCTCCAGGTAACGATGATGGATGTTTCCGGCGCTATCACCCGGATCACGGCCTACATCAAATCCATTGCGGCCGAGCGTTACGAGCAGATCATGATCCTGAATGTCGGGTTCGGATCGTTCCTAGTCTCTATTGGCGCAACCCCGGTCACGATGCTCCCGCCCATCATGCTCGCGCTGGGTTTTTCACCTGTGGCCGCAGTTGCCCTTCCCTGTCTTGGCTATGATCCGCTCACCTCGTTCTCGCTCCTTGCAGTCCCCATCACGATCCCGGCTGCTGCTTTCGGTTTCGATGCCCAGGTTCTCGGGTGCCGGATTGCGCTCTTCCTGCCGATCATCTCCACAGGCCTTGCGCTGGGCATGCTCTGGGTTGCAGACGGGTTTGCGGGAGTTCGCAAAGGGTTCTTCATGGCTCTTGTTGCCGGACTCACGCTCGGATTCTCCGCTATTCTCTTTGTTAATATCCTGCCTGCATCTGCGATCGGACTTGTGGGGGTATTTTCAGGGATTGTCACGATCGCGGTCCTCTTCCTTATGCGGGCACTACGGGGCAGACCTGTTGACGCAGCCCCGGTTCCCTCCTCCATTCCTGAAGAGCCGGGTGCAATGCCGCTCTGGAAAGCGGCTTTTCCCTGGATCCTGCTCGTTACGTTTGCGATCATTATCAGCATCCCCGTTATCCAGTCCGGCATTTACAGCTTCCTCGGCCCCGTACAGAAAATTACCGTCGTAGCTGACAAAATAGTGGACTTAAAACTCCTGAACCAGGCCTACTTCTGGGTGGTTGTCAGCACCATGATATCCGCCCCGCTTCTTATCCGGAACCGCAGAGAGGCACAGGATATTCTCGCGCTCTGGGTGAAACGGGCATGGAGCCCGACCCTTGCCGCGATGGTATTCTTTGCCATTGCGTACGTGATGGACTGGTCCGGCCGATCGGTTATTGGCGGGACGCTCATGTTTGCTCCCGGGGCGGATGCGTTCAACATGAACGCAGTGATCGGCCTCTTCCTTGCCCTCGCGTTTGGCATCACCTTCCCGCTCGTCAGCCCGACACTTGGTCTCTTCGGGGCTTTTATCTCAGGCTCCGAAGCCTCATCGAACGTGATGTTTTACGGCATACTGAAGAAGTCCTCGGATGTGCTCTCCCTTGATTTCCTCTCGGTCTATGCCGCCCATGCGGTTGCGGGCGGGGTTGCGTCCGGTGTGGCGGTGGCCAAGATTATCAATGCGGCGGCAGTGATCGATAAGCTGGGTATAGAAGGCGAGGTCATCCGGAAGGTTGCCCCGGTTGCCATTGTGCTGACACTCCTCATCGGCGTGATGCTCTGTGGGATGCTCATTCTCTGAAACCACCCCTCAGTTGCCCGTCATTTACCTTTAGATCAGCATACCCTGGCGCTATCCTTTTCCCGCGCTGCGGGATCTGTTCCCATAGTTCTATAACCGTGCGGCGACTCAATCGACAGAAGCCGGCAAGGGTCTGGGACCTTGGCACCGAATCGGAAGACTGGGACCTGGGCTACGCTCGGTTCTAAAAAAACTGCACATAATTTACTGGTAAAAAAAGAGAAAGATAAAACGTACTACCAAATCAGAAGCGGGGCTTCCGGTGCTTCGGGAGGCAGTCTCTGCAATAAACTGGCCTTCCCTCAGTTGGCTTGAACGGTACTTCGCATTCTTTTCCGCAGTCTGAACAGACTACTTTTGTCATTTCACGGGGACCCATATCGCGGGGACCGCGGTTTCCACCAAAATTTGATGATCCAAACATAATGATTTCTCGAACAGTCCTGTTAGAAACTGTGTAATCATAATTGACTAGTGAGTATAAGATACTCTGCATTGCGGTACTGTGCAGGATATGCATGACTACTTTGAACGGCACGTCTGAAACAGGGTTTTTTGTACTCTGTTGAACGCGCTCTTTTGCATTTCCGACATTTTTTATTAGTACTGGAATCGCCTTGTACCTTCGGGGTATTTCCTGAGGTGTAATGGTGCAGCATTACCTGAACGGCAAAAAGACAGGAGTTCCAGCCTGTGAAAATTAACCGTTCATCCCGTTGTAATGTGCCCCGTTCTCCCCTTGGGACGGGTAGCACGAGAGATTGCGTTCAGTTCCCCCGAAAGCTGTTTTCGGCAGAGCCGGTTCTTTCAGAGGTAATTATCTCTACACAAACAGGGAGATATCGCGCATACATTCCCACCTTTTTATTTTTAAAACGAACAGGCCCCCCATTCAGGATCGAATGAAACGTGGAATACCAGCGGGAACTGTCCTGTTAATGGACATCCCGTCAGATAGTATGGGGAACGCACCCTGATTATTTTTCAACGAGTTTCATCGTCCGGGTGTGAACGTTCATTCATGGGTGTTTCACCAGAGAGTAACATCATCTGGCACACCCGTAATCATGCCCTCTGCCGCAAAGTAAGCAGGGTAATAACCGGGTTCAGCGGTGTTTAAAATAAAAAATTTACCGGCCACCCGGGAACTGGAACTCCGGTGCTTTGCGGAAATTCTCAAAGAAATTCCCGATAAGGTCCGTCTCCATCTCTTTGAGATTGTGAGGGAGAACTGACTGCCCGATGATCTGGTATGAGAATGCGAGTGATCTGTCATCAGATGGTTTCCTGCTGTGGCCGAGCAACCGTTTTCCTATATCCGCAGACTGGCCGATGTACACGATCTCCCGCGAGACGGCATCTGAAAGCAGGTAGAGACCGGCACCCGGTGCAACCCCCGCGATATTCTCAGCAGAGAGCGCCAGGTTGTCCGTCCACTCAAGTCCCATCCAGTCACTGTCGCCGGGTTTCCCGGTAACGTCCAGCGGAGTGATGCCGGGCCATCCTGCCGGGTTATCCTTCTGGCTATCCGCGAGTCTTCCCCCCCTCCGCCCCTCTTTGCGGGTCGTGGACTTCCGGTATCGCGGGTGGAACCGCCCGAAGTTGCAGAGCGTGGACTCATCCCGCTCCAGCCGGTACCTGGAGAGCAGGAAGTGTTCCATTCCCTTCCGCCCGCCTGCTGATGCATCGAGCGGGGCTGCAGAGCATTCGAACCGGAGGGCCCTGACCGGCCCTTCATCTTCCTGTGGTTCGGATACATCACCTGGAGTTACAGAATCCTGCAGATTCTCCTCCAACCCGGGGTCAGAATGCTCTTTCGGGTCTTTGAATCCTGCAGCATCCTGCCATGCCCAGAGTGCCGGTGCTTCTGCATGCGGATCACTCCATGGCATCTGGTTGCAGTTCCTGAGTTCAATACGGAGGTCGTGCAGGCGCAGGTATAGTGAGCGGCCGGTCTCTCCAACGTACATGAGGCAGTCCCTGCCTACCGGTTTTATCCGGTAGACGCCGGGTTCATGGGGTATTTCCTGGAAAGCAGGTTTGCCGGCGCTGAAAGGGATCCATGGGGACCAGGGGAGATAACCCCAGTTGTACGACAGGTAGTCCCTGTCTTCAGGATCGACAGGGGTTTCCCCGGTTGGTTCAGGAAGCATTGAATAGTAGAGGTTGGGGCTGGCGGGGGATAAGGGTGAGGGTGCAGGCCGGGAGTACATTTTTATAGAGAGAACACGGTATCAATTCCAATGGAAAAACAACCTCAGGCAACGCGGGTGAAACAGGATCGCCCGATCTGTGAGCACTGCCAGGATCCCAATATCGTACTGAAACCCGATGGCAGCTACCGGTGCAAGCGGTGCGGGTACACGAGGACCGGAACAAAATAACCCGATCTCAGAGATGCCCGATCGCATCATTCCGGAATTACTTTTTTACGGGGTTACAACAAGGTTCTCAAACCTGACAACAAGGTCAGGGCCGGAAAATACTGAGGGTAATGAGCAGGAGACCTGGGTATCCGTACTTACATGGTCGCCGGCTTTCAGGGTCCCGAGATAGAGGGTATTCCAGCAGATCATCCTCCCTTCGTAGTAGAAATTTGCCGATACAGTAACTTCCCGGGCATCGGCAGATCCGACATTGAAGGCTTCAGTATGCACGATCAGGGGTACCGGGTTTGTTGTGCTGGTTTTTCCCTGCGGGTATATCCAGTACCCGTCCACGTGGATTTCGGGGAGATCATTTTTGGCCGGGGAAATATTTTTTGTGGCAAACGTGACCGGCAGGGTCACCGGAACGCTCACCAGCAGCGCCGGGATGGTCCCGTTGCTCCCGTTTGTGACCGTAAACGTCGTTGACCAGAATTCATAGCCGGTCTTCCGGATCTCGATTGTGTGACTGCCGGCCGGAACTGCGGTGATGGTGGCCGGTGTGGTGCCGTGGTATTCATTATCGAGATAGATCTCTGCCCCTGACGGTACTGAGGTTATATGGATCGCACCGGTTTCCTGCAATGGGGCGGGGCTGCTGCATCCCGCAAGAAATGTCCCGAGCATGACAATGCAAAAAACAAGACCGGTGAGCAGGAAATGGTTGCGGAACATGGTTGATTATCTCTGGAGGATCTTTTCCTGTATATCCTTTGTGCCGGAACCCGGCGGAACAGGGGGAGGAGGGACGTTTCGGATTTCCGGCTAAACAATTATTGCCGGGTCAATACCCCGTGTGCAATCTGGATACGGACGCTGGAAAGTTCATCAAGGACGTTTTCGATAACCTGTTCAAAATGATCTCCTGAACAATCGATAGTTATATCAGCATACTTTTCATAGAAGGGAGTTCTCTCGCTATACATATCCGGAAGGCTCTGTCCCGCACGTAAAACAATCCCCCGTGTCCGGATATTATTGATTCTTTGGACCATCTCATCAAAGGAGATCTTCAGGTAAAGGACAATGCCATCTTTTTTCAGGTGCTGCATTGCTCTCCTGCTGAAAACAACACTCCCCCCCGTGGCAATGACGGTATTGTGGCAATGCAGGGAGAGGATCGCGCTCTCCTCGATCTTCAGGAATGCATCGATCCCGTCGGTGTCAATGATCTCCTGGAGGAGCCGCCCGCTCATTTCCTGTATCACGATGTCGGTATCGGAAAATTTCCATCCCAGGGTTTTTGCAAGGATCACTCCAAGGGTACTCTTTCCCGCGCCGGGCATACCGATAATAATAATGTTCTTCATGGGATTCGCAGTCTCAGGAATTCATTTCTGGTTTTGGTGTATAAACCCTGTTTCCCATAAAATCTCTCAGTGCATTGTGTATGAGTATTTCGTTTGGTTTTTCCACTCTCACTTCACTCCCGTGATACTTACGTCCGGGACCGGGCTCCGGGGCAACAAGGCAAAAAAGAAGGTACGGGAATCCGAGTAGTTCCCATGAATGTCACGGATTATCTGTTAATGAGAATATTATTTTTTTCAATAATCGTGGGGGGAGCGAACCGCCGTATGGTGAGGGGTGTGCCGTCAGGGGTTCTGACAACAATCGTAACCATCCGGTTTGCGGGAAGGTACGCCCACGGGTGGATGCTTATGGTGAACTGCTCTTTATCTTCCAGCCGGTTGTTGGGATTGCCAAGCTCATTGGTGACATACAGTATTCCCCATTCACCCCGGGCCGGATCGCCCCGGTAACCTTCAACCGGCTTGAGCGTTTCAGTTTTTATAGTGTCGGCATAGATGATGGAGATCTTCTCCATATCAATCATCTTCGCTCCCGGAACCAGCCCTACCGTGAAGGTGATGGTATTGATGGTACCTCCGGCTAATCCATCGCCGGTTATGTCGCCGATAGTAACCAGATTCTGGCCCGGCAGGGGTGAATTTGTCACACCGAGTGTATTCACCGGGGTTTCTTCATCCGTGCAACCGGCTGCAAGAACCACTGCTATGAGAATACCTGTGAGAAGAAAAAATTGCCATTTCACTATCTGGGTCTCCCTTCAATGAATTATCCGTAATATGGGATGAAGTGATAATAAAAAAACTTTCTGTGAAAATCTGAACGGATTATGCTTAACAGGGCTTTGTGTGTAGCCTTTTCTGATTGTCGGTCGATTGAATGAAGGCAGAGTGATGAGCGGGAGGGGACGGGTTGTTCTTAAAAGACCCGTCCGAACCTGCCCACGCAATTCAGCCGGATTCCATTTCTTTCGGGAAACCTTGTTTTCT
The DNA here is from genome assembly GCA_041663625.1 of Methanoregula sp. GTDB lineage: Archaea > Halobacteriota > Methanomicrobia > Methanomicrobiales > Methanospirillaceae > Methanoregula. The sequence continues at coordinate 2,460 of JBAYMI010000008.1, read as the reverse complement.
ATCGTGTGCGATCCCGCCGTCGTTCAGCACAGTTCGTAAATTTTCCGTAACCTTGTGGCGTCTGCCATCACCGGAATATCGTCCCCGGGACAATCGTCAGGGTGTGAGTACATCCATGGATCATTACGGGATATCCTTCTTTTTTTACCAGGTCTGATAGGGTAATATCGTGCATCGCCAACCAGGATCTCACATTGCTGATTTATGCAACTATCTGGATGTCCTGTAGGGTATGGCGTTCCGGATCTGTCATTTATCCGGTATACATTACATGCGGTCATCTCTCCGTACTACGGGATGTTGTGCCACTGAGTGAATCATCATCACCAGCCGGGAAAACTGTCCGTTTATGAGATTCTCCCTGGTAAAGATCCTGGCAGCCGGATAACGGTTCACTGCATTCAGGATCTCCGTGATATCTCCGGTATCTGTAAAAAGAATGAACGGCGTTGGATATCCCCGTGATCGTAGGGCAGCCAACAACTCAATTCCGGCCATCCCCGGCGTATCATAACCGGACAAGATAACGTCAACCGGGGAGCATGAAAGCATCTCCAGGGCATTATATTCGGTAGAGAATGCGTGAATCGTAATCCTGCCATGTCGTTGGCAAAACAGGCAGACCGTAAGGGCGGTATGCGAATCAGATTCGATATAAGCCACTGAGATCACAGCAGCAGCCTGCCCGTCGAAGATGATGGTGGCGGTATGCGAATCAGATTCGATATAAAACCACTGAGATCATCTGTTCACTCCCGGACGCGACGTGTCATACGGTATCCTGTTGTGGCGGAACCCCGCTTTTTCCCTCACGGGTAATCCTATCCTCATCCAGCCTCCCGTCCCGGATAAAGATGATCCGGTCGAAGTACTCCATGTGCCATGGCTCGTGCGAGACCATCACCACGGTCTGCCCGAGATCCCGGTTCACGGCCCGGAAGAGTTCCAGCACCGTCCGCGAGTTCTCGGTATCGAGGTTAGCGCATGGCTCATCCGCAAAAACGATAGCGGGCCGGTTTACCAGCGCACGGGCGATACTGACCCGCTGCTGTTCGCCACCGGAGAGTTCGTACACGAGATGGTCAAGACGCTTTTCCAGGCCAACCTTCTCGAGCACCCGGGCCGCGGCCGCGTAGCATTCCGGCAATGGTTTGCCCTGCATGATCGCCGGGATCGCCACGTTCTCCTTCACCGTCAGCTCGGAGACCAGCGCATAATCCTGGAATACGTAGCCAAGGTGCATGAGCCGGAACCGGGTCCGCGCCTCGTCGTCCAGCTGTGCGACATCCGTGCCATCTATCAGGATATGACCACCGGTTGGCGTGTCGAGCAGCCCGAGCTGGTGGAGCAGCGTCGACTTCCCGCTACCCGATGGCCCCATGATCCCGACAAACTCGCCTTTCCGTATGGAGAGCGAGACACCCCGCAGTGCCGCGACCTCGACGTTCCCGAGCAGGTAGATCTTCTTCAGGTCAGTAACTTCGATCATGCTCATCCCCTCATCGCATCCAAAATCTCTTCGTTCACTACTTGGCGGGCCGGGATGTAGCCGGAAACCAGGGATACAATACAGAGCAGTACGATGCTGACAGCGAGGTTGCTATAATCAACGACCGGCGTGATATATCCCATCGGGAACCGGAGCTTGTTGACGGTGAGCACAAAACTGATCGCGTTCAACATCAGGATACCGACAAGGATGCCGCAGGCACACTGGAACAGGACCTGGATCAGGTAGCTGCCAACGATGATCTGTTTCCGGATGCCAATCGCTTTCAGGATCCCGATCTGCTTCTTCCGGTTGATGATGTTGATATAGGTCACGATGAAGACCACGACGCTTGCGACAATGAGGGAGACAAACGTCATGATGTTCTTGATAAGGTTGAAACTGGAGATGGCGTCGCCCATGATCCCCTTGCCCTTCTCGTTCCAGGTCTTCACCTTCTCCTCCACACCGTAACTCATGATCGTGTACTTGAGCGCCGGGGCGTCGTCAGCCGATGCACCCCGTACCAGGATCTCGGTTGCCGTGTTTTCCGAGTGCATGATGGAGTCCATCTCGTTCCGGGTAACAAATGCCGAAGAGTCGATCAGGACTCCGAGAGATTCGTAGATCCCTTTCACCCGGTAGGTCTTCACTACCCCGTTGCTGTAGGCTACTTCAACGCGGTCGCCCACCTTGATTCCGCCAAGCGATGGCATCTTGTCCTGCGATTCATCCTCGTTACCCGCAAGGAGGGTCCCGATCAGGATCTGGCCGGTGTCTCCCTTTGAGAGGTAGTCCCCATCCGTTATGACCATGTGGTATTTTGTGGCGCTCTGTTCGTCTTCAGGATTGAAGGCAGTCAGTGATTTTGACTGGAACTTCCCGGTCTTGATATTCGTGATGGTGACAGCGGTGCCGGTATGGGCCGAAACCCCGGTGATCCCGGGGATCTGCTTCAGGCGCTTCACGAG